>JAFYZI010000046.1 GCA_017548725.1 Bacteroidales bacterium | reverse complement strand
GTTACGTTGTCGATTACGTAGATGTTCTGCTGTGCGGCGAGCGTGAAGCAGGCCAGGCAAAGTGCGAATGCGATGATGAACTTTTTCATGGTATTGATGTTTTAATATATGAGTCTGAATTGTTTGGGGTAAGGCCCTTACCGCAGGAAGGGATTTGCGTGTCAGTGGCCAACAGCTACCAGATGGAAAGACTCTCCGCCGTCCATCGGGGTGAGGAGGAACGAAGCGGTGGTGCCGTCCTCGTAGCGAGCGGTCATGATGAAGCCGTCGCCGACAGGCTCGAATTCGTAGCTTTCCGCATCGGCAGGGTCTATGCTGGAGATGAGCTGCAGCTGGCGGATCATCTCCATGGTGTCCTGCCCGGCAGGCTGGGGCGCGGCGGGTTTCCTCGTCAGGAAAAGCACTGCGACCAGGATGGCTGCCATGCCCGAAAGGACGTAGCCCCAGCGCCGGAATGTCTGTATGCGCGCACTGCGGACGATGCGGTCGAATTCCTCGGCGGCGTCGGGAAGCGGAGCGAACTCCTCGGCGGCGTCGGGAAGCTTAGCGAAACCGCCGGCAGCGTCCGGAAGCTGCGCGAACTCCCCGGCGGCGTCAGCGAGCGGCTCTGCGGCAAGGGCCTCGGCCAGCAGCCCGACATTCTTGTCGGCCTTCGCAAGCTCGCGCTCCTCCTCCACAGAGGTCTCAGCCTCCAGGTATTTCTGAATCAAGTCTTTCTTATCCATTATACTTCATTTAATATTTTCAAAATCTGCTTCCGCGCTGCCGAGATGGAACTCTTCACGCTGCCTTTGGGGCGGCCGGTGACAGCGGCGATCTCGTCCAGACTCATTCCGGCCGTGCGGAGCTGGAGAAGCTGGCGGGTTCCGGAAGGAATCTGGTCCAGCGCTGCGGCGACTATGCGGCGGCCTTCCTCTGTCTCGATGACGCTGGAGGCGGTGTCTTGCGAAGGGATGGATTCGGGTATGGAAGAAACGGCCCGGTTGCTGAGCTTGCGGAGGTGCGACACGCAGAGGTTCTTGGTGACGGTGGTGGCCCAGGCCTCGACGCTGCGGATCTCAGCTCCGTTGCGGCTGGCAGTCCACAGGCGGACCAGCGCCTCCTGGGCGATGTCTTCCGCCTCCATCCTGAGGCCGGAAGAGCGGATGAACTTCCGGGCCAGGCTGAGGACTTTTGGCCGCACGGCGGCGAGCTCTGTTTCTAATGTTTTATCCATGCTTCACCCTATAAGACGCAAAATTCGCAAAAAGTTAAGGGAGAAGCGCTAGAAAAGATTACTGATTGATGTAGTCGATGCCGTTGTAGTATTGCACTACGGCCTGCTTGATGAGGAATTTGAAGAGGCTGTTCATCTCGTCGGCGCGGGATTTCAGATAGTTGTTATTGGCGGTCTGGAATTCCAGCGGAGAGATGAGGCCCTGCTCGAGCTTCTTCTGGTTGAGATTGTAGGCCTCCTGCTGCACTTCGGCTTTGCGCTGTGCCTGAAGGTAGGCTGTGGCGGCGCCGTCACGGTCCTGGATGGCCCGGCGCACTTCGCTCTCCACGTCGCGGAGCGTCTGGTCGAGCTGAGCTGTGGCCTTGTCGAAGGCGTGCTGCTTGCGGGAGATCTTGGACTGTTTGCCAAGCCGGTTCCAGATGGGGATCGAAAGGGATACCTCAACATACTCACCGCCGTTGTTGCGGAACTGGTCTTGGAACGGTGCGGTTGTGGAGCCCTGGTAGGTGTAGTAGCTCGTGCTCCAGCCTGCATACACGCCGACGCTGGGCAGCACCTGCCATTTGGCGGTGCTCAGCTCGCGCTTCGCATTGAGAGCCTGCATCGAGGCGATCTGCACTGAGGGGTTGTTCTCGAGGGCGAATGCGATGATAGATTCTTCGCTGTCGCTCAGGATCATAGGGCTGTCGCCCAGAGAGGTGGTGAGGCCGTCCATAGAGGCGGACGGGCTGCCGGGAGTGGTGGAACCGTTGCTCCTGGCGGCTTGAGAGCCAGTGAAGGAGCTGAGCTCCGTGTCAATCACCAGCTCGTCCTCCATCGGCCAGAACATCAGATCGGCCAGCACCATCCTCTGGTCGAGGTACATATTGTGGGTGTTGGTGAGGTCGTACTGCCTGTCGGCAAGCTCCGCCTCCATGTCAATCACGTCGGCATGGCCTTTCTGGCCCAGCTCCTCCTGGCGGCGGGCCTTGGACAGCGCCTGCTCGGCAACCGCCACTTGCTCCCTGCAGACATCCTCTATGCGTTTGTAATACACCACATTGTAATAAGCCTCCATCACCGCGAGGCAGATGTCAGCCTCGGCCTGCTTCTCCTGAGAGTTGGCTATCTTGAGGCCCGTCTTTGAAATCTTATAGTTGTTCACCGCCTGGAAGCCGTCGAAGAGGTCGTAGCCGGCATTCACGCCATAATTGTTATGGAACGAGGTGGTGTTGAAATACGTGTTGGTCTGGGGGTCGATGCTGCGGCCGAAGTTGTAGTAGGCGTAGGTCTGAGCATTAAGGGTCGGGGTGAACAGCGCCAGCGCCGCGTCTCGACGGTCGATCTGCGCATCGCCGATGGCAGCCTGCTGGATACGCATTTTCGTCGAATTCGACACCGCATACTCCATGCACTCGCGCAGCGTCATCGGAGCGGGCGCACTGCTCTGTGCAGCCTGAATTTGCGTGGGATTACCCTCAGGATCGACCGTCCGAGGGGCCTGCTCCTTGGCAGCAAGCCCCATAGAGACCGTCAAAAAAACACATATGAAAAAATAGAAACGTATCATCTTGTAAAGCATTTTCCTTCCCCAATCTCTTGCACCCACAGTGCCAAACAAGACAAAGCGCTGGCTATCAGCCACTTCGCCCTCCGCTACCCCATAAAAAAAGTGTAAAACCCTGTAAAGGACTTTACACTTTTGCTTTACACTGATGTCGCAAAAAGCGCCCCCGGTGCTGTCGCCGTCCCAGATTTTGGGACGGCGGAAGCGGAAATGCGGGGAAAATGCTGTCGCCGTCCCGGATTTGGGGACGGCGGAAGCACTTTTACTCCGCTCCGTACCTTCCGGCAAAGAGAACGGTGTGAGTGCTGGTCTCAGTAATCAAATACAAGAAAGGGTGGTCGGCGTGGAAAACAATATCATCGAGAGGTCGTGGATTATAATGTGCGGCACGCATTCCGGCGGTTGAAACCGCTGCCGCCTCCGTGCCTTCTTCTTCAACCTTGATGGCAGCATCCTGCTTGACGAAACTCAGATTCAACGCATAGTCAGACATTGACAGGAAATTGGCCTTGTCCGGGATAAATGCAGAAGGCATACCCATCGCAGATAGGATATCATTGAGTTCTTTCCCATACTTCGTCTCGAATTTCGGCAGCCAGAGATCCACATTGCACACAACCATACTCTTGTAAAAGTCCTGAAAATCAACGGTTTTAAGAGCTTTCGTGACATCAGAGAGGGTTTTCCCTTCCTGAGGAAGAATCACGGTCATACAAAATGCGTAGTTCCCATACGGAAGACGCACTGCGCGGAATTCTTCTGTCTCCTGATATTGAAAATGTGCCTTGTTCTTCATTATAGGGACTTGTTTCACACTGCCATTCCCAGTAGTAAATGCTCCGCTCCCAGTGTTGTTTTTCGGAAAAACAACCTGCCAGCGACTCTTGAAATAAAGCGCATTGAGGAGGTAGGCAAGCATACTTGGATCCACTTCTTCCAAGACCTTGGGAACCATTCCTTCCGTCTTCTGGTCGCACCAGTTGTTGATGGTTTTCAGTGCGCTGGCTTTTGTAAAGTCAAGGTTTGTCACCTCTGCCTGATAATACTTCTCGACGCTATTCTTGTAGCCGTTCAGTATCGGATACTGTTTGTTTACGAAGATGGCATTGGCGATTGACATCTTTGTCCTTTTGTCCAGATTGGGAAGCTGTTCCAGCATGGACTGGCAATATTCATTCACTGCATCCACTTCGCCCGCTCCGTACCCCAGCACTTTGCAGATTTCATCGGATGTCTGGCCCTGGGCTCCGTCCAGAAGCATGCCCAGCAGGAACTGCATGCTGAGGGGAGATATGATATAATCTTTCTTCTCTGCAGCGTTGATGCGGTCTATGAATTCAAAGGCGAAAGTGTTGCCCTGCCGGACATATTCGCGGGATTTAGTCGACAGTTCCACAACCTTAAGGGGATTCCCCTCAGGCCCGTCGTCAACTGGACCAGTAGCTGGATCCACCTTATCACATGAGATGCAGAATAGCAGAAGGGCTGCAAAGGAAACAATGTAAGTATTAATCTTTTTCATCGTTCGTTCGGGTAAGTGTGTATGTGGTTGTTATGCTTCCTCCTTTAATAGCGTGGAGTTTCATCTTCTTTCCGGAGATCGTGCCAGTGTACTCTTTGGTAATCTGCTCGACGGTGGTGGGATAAAGGTCGAAACTGCTCGTGCCGTTCCAGCGGGCCTCATAAACGTGCCTTCTGCTGTCGATACGTTCGCTGCCAAAATCGATGGTGCACTTGTCTCCTCCATTCTCGAAATACAAATAGATGAACTCCTTGACGGCCGCAGATCCACCGGTCGCTCCGTCTTTGACATCTTTAAAGAACGTCCCTTCCCACAGGTAATCCAGACTATCACCCATCTCTTCCTTCGTGCAAGAAGTGCAAACAAGGCAAAGCGCCCAAAGTGCAATACAAACAAGCTTTTTCATGTCTTTAAACTTACGGGTAACCCCATTCTGCTATATAAACACTCAAAGCATCGTAATACGTCTTCCCAAAGCTAGAAAAATCTCACCGGGGTGCTGTCGCCGTCCCAGATTTGGGGACGGCGGAAGCGGAAATGCGGGTAAAATGCTGTCGCCGTCCCCGATTCTGGGACGGCGACAGCACTTTCTGAACGGAGGGCGCTCTTCAAAACGGCCGGCGCACCTCGGAACGGCCGGCTCTCTTCGGTACGGCGGCAGCAATTGGTAGAATGTCGGATTAGCCTCGGGGCTCTGCTTCAGAGATTGATATGGGGATAAGGCGGCGTATCTCGGCGCTCTCTTCTTCCGCCAGTTCTTCAAAGTCTTTTCCGTAAAGGGCCCGCGCCTTTTCGTTGCGCACATCGCTGTAGGCCTGGAGGATCAGGGACTGCAGATGCAGATAGGCGCCATAGCTGGATGCCAGATTGTATCTCAACATAAAGTGCGAGGCATTCCCATGTTTCTCAAGGAAATTTTTCCCGTGGTTGAGGATGATGGCATCGTCCTGATAGGCTCCGTCATCGAAAAAGATCTTGTCATTCTCGTTGAGCAGGGCAACACAAATATTCTCCCTGTTGACGCCCGGAAGGACTTCAGCGGGATAACCGGAGGTTGTTTCAGCTCGAGAAACCTTCGGTTCGGAAGATTGCAACTTGCTCCTCAAAGCCGTCACTTCCGCCGGAGTGGTGTAGTGAATTTTCAGTGTCTCGAATTTCCACAGCTCTTTCTTCAGATTGTCGACATAACTCATTGGTGTGGCCGGATCTGCGTTGATGACAACGGTAAGGCCGGGGGAGAACGCCTTGAGGACGGCAACAATGGCAGCCATATCAGAGGCTTTGAAGCTGTCTGCTCCGGTGTCGACAGTTCCGTCGGCCGCCATGTTCAGGACTACAAAGGTGCCATCCTTCTGCTTCGTTTCCTGAGAAACGTTTTTTTCACTATCTTCGCCTGTCGGGACGTAGACAGTCTGCGCCTGCAGGCCAAGCCCCAGACACACAAGCGGGAGCAGATATAGCGCCCGCAAGCCTCTCGCAAGAGGGGATTTGGATTTTGACATCATAGTAATACGATTTTTAAGGATACTGTGATTAAAGCTGTTAGCAACTGAGTAGCCGCTCTTGCTGACAGCTTTTCTTATTAATAGGTATTGATATTCCTTGATGTTGGCGCCGCTGCGTAGCACTGCATCGTCGGCCTCATACTCATGGAGTTCCTGAAGGTCGGAGCGGAGCATCCAGACGGCCGGGTTGAACCACTGGAAGGCAGAAAGGATGTCCACCAACAGCAGCTCGGCAGAGTGACCATAGTTGATGTGCGCCTGCTCGTGGGTAATGATAGGGCTGTGCGGCCCCTCCCAGTCCCGGCGCGACAGCACAATGTAGCGCATCCAGCTGAACGGGTCGATCTCCCTGTCCGTGACTATAATCTTGCAGCCGCCTTCTTCCGAGACGCACTCTCCGCGGCGGATGATGCGCACTACAGAAAAAATCGACATCAGGACCCGGCTGAGCACGAAGGCTGCTCCGACGGCAAACAAGATGGTCAGGGCCAGCCATCACCATCCGTCCGGGGCAGATTTCAACGCACCGGACACCGATGCCAGCAAGCCAGACTGCAACGCGCCAGCCGCAGAACCAGGTGTTCCGGCCGCAGCCCCCAGAGAACCAGTATTCAGC
>JAFYZI010000045.1 GCA_017548725.1 Bacteroidales bacterium | reverse complement strand
CTGCAATAAAGAGAATTGCGACTGCAAATAGAAACTATTTCGATGCGATAGCGCACGCTACCGCAATCCCGTCGAGGGCGCTGGATACTATGCCACCTGCATAGCCGGCGCCCTCGCCGCACGGATAGAGGCCGTCGAGACCGACGTGGCAGAGAGTATTCTCATCGCGGGGGATGCGCACGGGCGAAGAAGTGCGTGACTCGACGCCCAGCACAAGAGCCTCCTGGGTATAGAAACCGTGCATCTTGCGGTCGAAGGCAGGGAAAGCTTTGCGCAGCCTTGAAGCCACGAAAGCAGGCAGCAGTTCGTGAAGAGCCGCAGAGTCGACACCGGGAGCATAAGAACAAGCCGGCAGCGAAGCCGACAGCTTGCCGCGGCAGAAATCGGTCATCCTCTGGGCCGGAGCGCGGAAACTGCCCGAATTGGCAAACATCGCATTCTCCACCGACTTCTGGAACTCCAGAAGAGCCAGCGGACCGAACTTCTCAAAGCCCGAAACATCCTCGGGCTCCACAGAACATACTATACCCGCATTAGCCTTCTTGCCGGAACGCGTCGAAGGCGACATGCCGTTCAGCACCACTGCGTCGCTTTCTGTCGTAGACGGCACCAGCACTCCGCCGGGGCACATGCAGAAAGAGAACACGCCACGGCCAGCCACCTGCTCCACGAGAGAGTATTCCGCATGAGGATAGCCCTGCTGCCAGCGTCTGTGATACTGTATCTCGTCGATAAGATGCTGAGGATGTTCCACCCTTACACCGAGCGCGAAACCCTTGGCCTGCAGCGCCCAGCCCTTGGTAGTGAAAAGTTCATATATGTCGCGGGCCGAATGGCCTGTAGCAAGAATCACATTGGCGGAAGTGTAGCAGCAGCCGTCGGCGCAGACCACCTTCCACTTGCCGGAAGCGCTGGCAGGCGGCACGAGGTCCACCACCTTCGAGCCGAAGTGGTACTCCCCGCCGTGTTCCACTATACAGTTGCGGACATTTTCCATCACGCGGGGCAGCACGTCGCTGCCGATGTGCGGATGGGCGTCGGTCAGGATCGCCTCCTGTGCCCCGAAGGCCACCAGCTGGCGCAGCACCTCCTGGATGTCTCCCCTCTTCGATGAGCGGGTGTAGAGTTTGCCGTCAGAGAACGTACCTGCTCCGCCCTCGCCGAAGCAATAGTTGGAATCCGGATTTACGACACCTTCGCGTACGATGGCTGAGATATCGACCTTCCTGGAATGCACGTCCTTGCCGCGCTCAAGGATCACCGGCTTCAAGCCCTTCTCGAGCAGCTTCAGAGAAGCAAAGGTGCCGGCAGGGCCGCCGCCGATCACAATCACATCGGGCGCTGAATGGACATCCTTGTAGTCGAAGACATATTCGCGCGGCGGCTCGTCGCCCTCCATGAAAGCGCGCAGCCTGTAGCGGTAAACCGGGCGGCCCCGCGCGTCCAGCGAGCGGCGCACTATGTCGCACTGCCGCACCCTCGCCGCAGGCACCCCGCAGGCCACGGCCGCAGCCTTGCGAAGCTCTTCCTGCGAAGGCTCGTGAAGAATGTCGAACGTCTGCTCGAATTCGCGCATGTTATTTCATATTGAGGTCCGCTGCGCGCGACACGGGAGCCACATCCAGCGGAGTGAAAAGTCCTTTCTGGTATTTGAAATGGCCGACTACCGCGATCATGGCGGCATTGTCGGTGGTGAAGCGGAGCTCCGGCAGGAAGGTGGTCCAGCCTCTGCGCCTGCCCTCCTCTTCTATGCGGCTGCGCAGCCCGCTGTTGGCAGATACGCCTCCGCCGATGACAACCTGCTTGATGGACGTCAGCTTCACGGCCAGCAGCAGCTTCTTCATCAGGATGTCGATGAGATCTTTCTGGAAGCTTGCGCACAGGTCCGCTTTGTTCTTCTCGATGAAATCCGGATCTTTGGCAATCTCGTCGCGCAGGAAATAGAGCAGCGAAGTCTTGATTCCTGAGAAGCTGTAGTCCAGCCCGGGAACGTTGGGCTTGGTAAAGCGGAAACGGGCAGCATCGCCCTCCTTGGCCAGACGGTCGATGACGGGGCCGCCGGGATAGCCGAGGCCGAGCAGCTTGGCGCATTTGTCGAAGGCCTCCCCCACCGCGTCGTCTATCGTACGGCCGAGAACCTCGAAATCGAGATAATCATTGACCTTGACGATCTGGGTGTGGCCGCCGGACACCAGCAGCGCCAGGAAGGGAAATGCAGGCTCCCTGTGGGGCTTGCCATCTTCGATGACGAAATGGGAAAGGATGTGGCCCTGCAGATGGTTTACCTCGATGAGCGGCTTGCCGGCAGACAGCGCCAGCCCTTTGGCGAACGACACGCCGACCAGCAGCGAGCCGAGCAGCCCGGGGCCGCGGGTGAAGGCGATGGCGTCCACTTCATCCATGGTGACGCCGGCCTGCTTGAGAGCCTGGTCGACAACCGGAACGATGTTCTGCTGATGGGCCCTGGAAGCCAGCTCGGGGACCACTCCGCCATACTGCTCATGGACTTTCTGGGAGGCCATGACATTGGAAAGCAGACAGCGGTCGGCAAGCACGGCGGCAGAAGTGTCGTCGCAAGATGACTCGATACCGAGAATAATAGTCCTTTTTCCCATCAGTTTAAGCCTCAGGCCTGCAAAGGTATCAAATTAAAACCTTATCTTTGTTAGATTGATGAAACTATTGCGCAAAATATTGCTCGGACTTCTGTTCCTGCTCGCCATCACTCCGGTGGTGGCCGTGGTCGCTTTGCAGATTCCCAGCGTGCAGAAACGTATATGCGATGCGGTTGCCGACAATATTTCATCAGACCTCAACGGCAGCATCAGTTTCGGCGATGTCTATTACGCCCTCTTCGACAGGGTGATAATCAAGGACGCCCTGCTTAAAGACGAAGCGCAGGACACCGTCGCCTATCTCGGCAAGCTCTCTCTCAATGTAAAGCTGCTCAAGGCTATCACGGGCCGCGTATCAGTCAGCAAGGTTGAGCTGAGCGACGCCCTGCTAAACCTCGACGTCGACGAGAACGGAGGCCTGAACATAGCGAAGATCTTCCCCGAGAAAGAAAAAGTGCGCGACACTACGTCCAAAGGCATCCTCGCCTTCTTCGACAACATACTTGTGGACGTCCGCGCCATCAAGATCAACGACATGGACGTAAATCTGGTAAGGCACTCTCCCACTGTAATAAAACGAGACAAGAAAGGCAGGCTGCTTTATCCCGGAGAGCGCACGATAAACTTCAAGGACATGCACGTCAACGACCTGAACGTCGACATCTCGGATATAAAATACAACCTGCGCAAACAGACTGTTTCTCTCAAGGTCAACGGGATAACCATGGAGGAAAGCCGCGGCTTCAAGCTCGACGACCTCCATTTCAATGCGGCCCTGGATGCCGCCGGCATCCACATCGAGAACTTCAGGTACGCCGACAATTTCTCCGACCTGAAGCTGCCCTACGCCAACGCCCTGTTCGAGCAGTTCAGCGATTTCTCAGACTTCCTGCACAAGGTGTCCCTGGACTGCAGCCTGGAAGACGCTACCGTAAACCTCTCGTCTCTGGGTCTGTTCCTGCCGGGAGTCGACCATCTTACCCTGCCCCTTGTGGCCAGCGGAAAGGTTAAGGGTCCGGTGGCCAACATGAAGCTGTCATCATTTGTAGTGGACGGCCCCGGAGTGTCCCACGTCGAACTGTCGGGCCAGCTCAACGGCCTGCCGCTGTCAGACCAGACCATCATGTCGGCCAACATCTCGAACTGCTACTTCACCACCGCCGGGCTTGACGGCATTGCTTCGAGCGTCTCGCTCAAGCCGTTCAAGAGAGGAACGATCGGCAAGTTCGCCCCCGGCACAAGATTCCGCTTCACCGGATTCATGGACGGCTTCTTCACCGATTTCGTGGCGTACGGAGGTCTGTCTTCCAACATAGGCAAGGTAGACGTCGACCTTCTGTGCCAGGCATATCTGCCGGAAGGCTTCTCGATGGAAGGCTTCATGGATGCCAGCAACTTCGACCTCGGGAAGTTCCTGCAGAACGACAAGCTGGGCGAGCTCTCATGCAACGCCACCCTGAGCGGATTCACCTCGTCCGACAAGGACAAGACTTATTTCAGCATGGATTCCATCTATGTGTCCAAGTTCAATTTCAACGACTACGACTACAAGGGCATCTCAGCTTCCGGCTGGGTTGACTACAACGGCATTTCCGTCAAAGCCGTGGACGACGATCCCAACCTGGACTTCGACCTTAAGGCGGACATCCTGAACGGCGGGGAGGGAGAAAGGACTTACGACATCGACCTCGACCTCAGGAAGGCCAATCTGGCGGCCCTTCACCTCGACAAGCAGGAAGTGTCGGAAGTCGGCATGAAGCTCAACGGAAAAGTGACCCAGACTGGCAAGGACAGCTTTGTGGGCGACATATTCATCAACGAGCTCGGCTGCACGAACGACACCGGCCTGCATGACCTGGGCGACGTACAGATCAACGCCAGTCTGCTGCCTGAAGACCAGCGGCTGAATTTCAGGTCTTCTTTCCTGAACGGAACGATGAAAGGCACCACGTCCGTATCTGACCTGGTGGGCGACGCCAAATACGCCCTGCTGAACGGCAAACTCGACAATCTGCTCCGCGGGCAGGTGAATCCTCTGAAATACTCCGGCGGCGACTTCAATGTCAATCTCAAGGTCAACGATATCAGGCAGCTCCTCGCCTTCATCATGCCTGACATGCACATAGAGAACGGCACGGAGCTGAACTTCAGCGCCGACAGCGCCGGAAGCCCCGCCCTTTCTCTGACCTCCGAACTGCTTTCATTCAAAGACATATACGCCCGTAACGTAATGGTATTCTACGACGGCGACGACTCCACTTCCGTCGCGGCCATCGATGCCGACCTGGTGCGCATAGGTTCGCTGGTTGCTGTGAACAACCACCTCGGCGCAGAGATCCAGGACAACAAGGTCAAACTGGACCTGAGCTACAACAACGACAGCGAAGAGCAGGCCGACAGGGGCAACATCAAGGCTACCGTGGCATTCCCCGACTCGACTGCAGCCTACGACGTCCTGATAGCTATGGACAACTCCACCGTCATGGCTGACGGGAAGGAGTGGAAGATCAGACCGTCTTCTGTCTTCTTCAACAAGGGGCGCATCGCCGTCAGGGATTTCCTGATGGAAGGTGAAGACCAGTACATGCGTGTCGACGGCATCATCTCCGACAATCCTGAAGAAGCCTGCACAGTGGACCTCAACAACTTCGACATGTCGCTGGCCAACCTATTCCTGAAGGAACCTGTGACTCTGGACGGACGCCTCACCGGAAACGCCAAAGCCAGCGCCCTGCTGGGGGATTACGAAATTTCTGCCGACCTGAAAGCAGACTCGGTGCTGCTGTCCGGCAATCTGGTTGGAGACCTCGCAGTCAACGCTACATGGGAAGAGCAGGCTGAGAAGATAGGATTCTCCCTGGTGAACATGCTGGCCGACAAGAAGGTGATCGACATAGCCGGCG
>JAFYZI010000044.1 GCA_017548725.1 Bacteroidales bacterium | reverse complement strand
CCGTTTTCCGCTCACAGAAAAAGCCAGGATTACCCTGGCGTTTTCTGTGAGCGGAAAGTTCTAACCCCCTGTCGCTTTGCGACATCCCCCAAGGGGGAATATGCCGGAACCTGCTTCGCAGAACCCGGGTGGCTCCGTGGCTCCTGTCCTTCGGACACTCGCACACTCCGCCACGGCGCTGATGCGCCCTGATAACCCACCGCACAGAACGAAGCAAGGGCGATAAGCCTTGTCGACTTTCCAATAATAATGTATATTTGTAGGAAACCCTGAAACTGTTCCCACATGAAAGTTGTTATCGACTGTGACGATGCGGCGATCGACCTCAAGAAGGTGATTGTCGGGCATCTTGAGAAGAAAGGAGTCGAGGTTGCCGACCTCGACTATCTAGGTTCCCATCCCGGAGCGTATTATCCCGAAATAGGTTACAATCTCGCCCTGAAGATCCAGGACGGCAGCTTTGAGCGCGGCATCCTGATTTGCGGCACCGGCCTCGGCATGGCCATGATCGCCAACAAGGTGCGCGGAGTGTACGCCGGCGTCTGCCACGACGTCTTCTCGGCAGAGAGGCTCCGCAAGAGCAACGATGCCCAGGTGCTCACCATGGGCGCCCGCGTCATCGGTCCCGAACTCGCCAAGACCATCGTCAGCGCATGGCTCGAGTCCGAGTTCCAGGGCGGCGGCTCGCAGCCCAAGGTAGACCAGATGCGCGCACTTGAAAAGAAATCATTCGAATCTAAATAATCACACTATGCAGAAGATCATCAACGACCCTTCATGCGTCGTAGACGAAATGCTCGTCGGCTACGTCAAGGCGCACCAGGACCTCGTATCCACGACCGAAAACGAACGCGTATTGAAATACAAGGCGGCCCCCATCGAGGGTAAGGTCGGCATCGTCACCGGCGGAGGCTCCGGCCACAAGCCCGCCTTCATCGGCTATATAGGCAAGAACATGGTAGACGCAGTCGCCGTAGGAGAACTGTTCTCATCTCCGCCCGCTCAGATGTTCTATGATGCCATCCACGAAGCAGACGCCGGCAAAGGCGTGGCCATCCTCTACGGCAACTACGCCGGCGACAACATGAACGTCGCAATGGCGATGGAACTGGCCGAAGAAGACGGCATCAAGGTCGGCAAGGTAGTCGCCAACGACGACGTGCCCTCGTCTCCGAAGGAAACCCGCGAGAAAAGACGCGGAGTGGCCGGCGAAATCCTGATGTGGAAAGTCGGCGGAGCCAAGGCCGCTATGGGCGCAAGCCTCGAGGAAGTCCTCGCAGTCGCTCAGAAAGCCATCGACAACACCCGCAGCATGGGAGTCGGACTGAGCCCCTGCACCATCCCGGAAGTAGGACACCCCAACTTCACCATAGAGCCCGGCAACATGGAAGTCGGCATCGGCCACCATGGCGAGCCCGGCATCGAAGTAGCCAAGCTCGAAACAGCAGCGCAGATTGCAAAGCGCATGTGCGACGTGATAATACCCGACCTGCCGTTCGCAGCAGGCGACGAAGTCGTAGCCCTCATCTCAGGACTGGGCTCGACCCCTCTGCTCGAGCAGTACATCCTCTACGGCGAAGTCGAGAAGATTCTCACCGAGAAAGGAATCAAAGTGCACCAGGCCCTCGTCGGCAACTACTTCACATCTCTCGAGATGGCAGGAGTCACCCTGACCCTCATGAAACTCGACGACGAGCTGAAAGAGTGCTTCGATCTGGAATGCAACTCAGTTGGCCTCACACAATACCCCAAAGACTAGGACTATGGAGAAATTTACACAGGAAGCCGGAAGCCTCATCATCGACAGGCTCATCACTGCCATCCAGGAAAACAAACAATACCTCAGCGACATTGACGGCGCCATCGGCGACGGCGACCACGGCATCAACATGAACAAAGGCTTCACGCTCTGCCGCGAGGCCCTGGACAAGCAGCCCGGAGACTTCACCTACGGACTAAAGACTCTGGGAAAGATCCTGATGATGAAAATCGGAGGGTCGATGGGCCCGCTTTACGGCAAGTTTTTCCTATCAATGGGGAAAGCCTTCGAAGGCCAGCCCGAAATAGGCGCTGCGGAATTCGGAACAGGCCTCACTGCAGCCCTGGACGCTATCCATGCAATATCCCCCGCCCAGGTAGGAGACAAGACTCTGATGGACGTGCTGATCCCGGCCGAAAAGGCGTACAGCAGCGCCGCAGCAGAAGGTCTGAGTTTTCCTGAATGCCTCGACGCAATGGATACAGCCGCTCTGCGCGGCCGTGACAGTACCGTCGACATGGTTGCCAAGCTCGGCCGCTCCAGCAGGCTCGGAGAACGCTCCAGAGGCGTGATGGATGCAGGCTCCGCATCTTGCTACCTCATCCTCCACACAATGGCCGGGACCATTAAGGAACTCCTTGCCGCATAGGCCATGCTGATAGTCCTGCTCATCCTGGCCATCGCATTCATCGTCATCTCGACGACGAAGTTCAAGCTGCATCCCTTCCTGGCCCTGATCATCGCGGCCATAGGATACGGCCTGTGCTCCGGCATCCCGCTCAGCCAGATCATCCAGTCCGTCAACAACGGCTTCGGCAGCACCGTCAGCTCGATAGGCATAGTCATCGTCATAGGCTGCATCATCGGCACCTTCCTCGAAGAGTCCGGTGGAGCCTATGTCATGGCTCGCAGCGTCCTCCGCCTTGTCGGAGAGAAACGCGTGCCGCTGGCAATGCTGCTGCTCGGCTATTTCATTTCCATACCGGTCTATGCTGACTCGGGCTTCGTGATCCTGACTCCGCTGAACCGCGCCATGTCCAAGAAGGCCGGCATCACGCTGGCATCCTCCGCCTGCGCCCTCGGCCTCGGCCTCACGATAACCCACTGCCTAGTGCCGCCCACCCCGGGCCCCATCGCAGCAGCCGGCATCATGGGAGCCGACCTCGGCCTGGTCATCCTCACCGGCTTCATAGCCAGCATCCTGCCCGTGCTGCTCACCTGGCTCTACGTCACCAAATGGGCTTCCCGGGTTTACATCGACCCCGCCCCGGACGAGACTGACGCCGATATAGAAGAAAAGGTAAAGAAGGCCCCGTCTGCCTTCAAATCATTCCTTCCCATCGTAATCCCCCTGGTGCTCATCGTGCTGAAGTCAGTATCGGCATTTCCTTCCGAGCCCTTCGGCAGCGGCACCTTCGCCACCATCATCGGGTTCATAGGCGAGCCTGTCGTCGCGCTGCTGATCGGAATGGTCCTGGCCTTCACCCTGCCGAAGAAATTTGACAAGCAGATGCTGTCGTCTACCGGATGGGTGGGCAAAGGCCTCAAGTCCGCAGCCATAATCATCATGATAACAGCCGCCGGAGGCTCCTTCGGCATGATACTCCGCGACTCCGGCATCGCCGACGTCCTCGGAGAATCCCTTTCCGACCTCAAGCTGGGCATCTGGCTGCCCTTCCTGATAGCCGCCGCGCTGAAGACCGCCCAAGGCTCATCCACAGTCGCCATCATCACCACGGCATCGATCATCGCCCCGCTGATGGGCGTAATGGGCTTCGTGGCCCCGCTGGAGAAAGCCATCCTGGTTACTGCTCTCTGCTCGGGCGCAATGGTAGTAGCACACGTCAACGACAGTTTCTTCTGGGTGGTGACCCAGATGTCAGGCATGAGCATCAAGACCGGATACAAGCTCCACACCCTCGGTACGCTGATGAACGGTCTGGCCGCCATGCTCACTATGACCCTTATGTACGCAATATTCTGTTAACCGTATATGAAAAAGAAATCTATACTTGAAATCAAGTCCGTCTACACCGCCAATGCATTCATGATAGACGGAGTTCCCTATGTCGGAGCCGGCTCTGAGACCACTCCGGCCGTTTATCTGATGGACCTCGTATCAGGGAAATCCAGCCTGGTTGACGACTGCCCCGGCGGAGTGATGAGCTTCGTCCCCGCGCCGGGCCATCCCGACCTGTTCTATTCAGTTATGGGCCTGTTCCCGCCTTTCGTCGGAGCTGACGCCGGCATCTATATGCACCGCCGCACCTCTTCCGGCTGGGAGACGAAAAAGGCCATGCACCTGCCTTTCGCCCACCGTTGCGACATTCTCGAAAAGGACGGCCGCAGCTATATCTTCGCCGCATCCTGCAGCAAGTTCAAGAAAGACCCTCTGGACTGGGAGCTGAGCGGCGAGCTCTATGTAATCCCCCTGGATGAGGCTACCGGCCTGCCGGGCGAGCCGGAGCTGGTATACAACCGTATCTGGCGACATCACGGCATGTTGAAAGCCAAGGTGAACGGCGTTGACACTCTGCTCTTTTCTGGCGCAGAAGGCATATTCTATATGGAACTGGCCGGCGGCAACTGGATAGTCAAACAGCTCTTCGACCACGAAGTGAGCGAGTTCGGCCTCATAGACATGGACGGCGAAGGACAGGACGAACTGGTGACCATCGAGCCTTTCCATGGCAACACCCTCAATGTCTACAAATGCGTCGACGGAGCCTGGACCAAACTCTACACCGACGAGCTCTGGTTCGGCCACGGCCTGAGCTGCGGCATGTTCAAGGGCGAACCCGTTATCGTTGTCGGAAACCGCCGCGGCCCGCTGACCCTCTGCCTGTACAAGCGCAATGCCGACGGCACTTTCGAGCGCCATACTCTTGAGGAGGAGGCCGGCCCGACCCAGACCCAGGTCTTCACTGCTGACGGCATCGACTACATCCTCAGCGCCAACCAGCTGAAAAACGAAGTTGCATTATATTATTAATAACGATACCATGGACAACAAATCAAAACAGATAGGTCTTGTCGGTCTTGGCGTGATGGGCAAGCCGATGGCCAAGAACCTCCTCAAGGGAGGCTTCAACCTCACCGTATTCGACATCAAACCTGAGCCCGTGCAGGAACTTGTGAGCCTCGGAGCAAAGGCAGCCGCCAGCCCCGCCGAACTTGCCGCCAAATGCGACATCATCATCACCATGCTCCCCAATTCACCTCACGTAGAGGCTGTAGTCTGCGGACCGAAAGGCATCCTTGAAGGAGTGCGTCCCGGCACCATCTACATCGACATGAGTTCAATCTCGCCGGTAGTGGCCCAGAAACTCTGCGCCATCGTTGCTGAGAAAGGCGTGGAGATGCTCGACGCCCCTGTCAGCGGCGGCGAACCGAAAGCTATCGACGGCACCATGTCCATCATGGTTGGAGGCAAGGAAGAAGTCTTCAACGAGGTTCAGGATGTGCTCCACGCAATGGGCGGCACCGTCACCCTGCTGGGCGCTATCGGCAGCGGCAACACCTGCAAGCTGGCCAACCAGATAATGGTGGCGCTGCATCTGGCAGCCGTATCTGAAGCGATGGTTTTCGCCGAGAAGGCCGGAGTAGACCCTGAGAAAGTATATCAGGCCATCCGCGGCGGCCTCGCTGGCAGCACCGTCCTCGACGCCAAGATGAACATGATCCTCGACCGCAACTTCAAGCCGGGCGGCCCGATCTGGATGCATACCAAGGACATGCTGAACGTCCGTGATGCGGCGCTGGCCATCGACGCCCCGATTCCGCTGTCGACCATGGTGCTGGAAGCTTTCAAGGCTTGCAAGTGCGACGGCCACGTGAACGACGACCACTGCGGCGTGATCCAGTACTGGGAGAAGCTCGCAAACGTCACCGTAAAACGCCGCAAATAGTGAAACAGATTCTCGGATACTTTTTGGGCTTTGCCATCTTTATAGCAGGAGTCCCGGCCCTGATGTGGTGGGTGTCAGGCATGCCTTCGCTGGCAGAGATCCCTGTCTGGCGTCTGTGCCTGGCCGGCGTCATCGCTCTTGCCGGACTGTCGCTCAGCATCTGGAGCATTGTTTATATGAAGAGCGTGGGGAAGGGCAATCCCTTTGACGCGATGGGTCACGAGGTGGCGCCGCGCACCAAGCACCTCATGACCGAGGGCCCGTACCGCCGCAGCCGCAATCCCATGCTCTCAGGTACATATCTCTATTATCTGGGCGTAGTGTTAGCTCTCTGGCGCTGGCCGGCGCTGATGATATTCATAGCCGTGGCCATAGTGATGACCCTCCAGGTCAGCTCGGAAGAGAAGCGCCTGGAAGCCGACTTCGGCCAGGAATACCTGGACTACAAGAAAAGAACCGGACGATTCTGGTAGCGTGGAAGGGCGGCTTATCCCGGTCTTGGAAAGCTGGAAGGTATAATAGCGTACAAGGTCTGCAAAAATGTTGCAGACCTTGTACACTTATGGCGGAAACCGTTACAGTATCTGGTCCAGTTCGGCGACGTTCTTGGCAATCTGCTCGTCGCTGACAGAGTAGTTGACGAGGTCGCCGTTGATGAACTGCTCGTAGCTGGGCATGTCGATCAGACCGTGGCCTGAGAGGTTGAAGAGGATTACTTTCTCTTCGCCGGTCTCTTTGCACTTGAGGGCCTCGCGGATTGTGGCTGCGATGGCGTGGCTGCTCTCGGGAGCGGGGATGATGCCCTCGGTGCGGGCGAAGAGCATTCCGGCTTCGAATGATTCCAGCTGCGGGATATCAACGCCATGCATGTAACCGTCCTTTATGAGCTGGCTGACAATCATGCCGGCTCCGTGGTAGCGAAGACCGCCGGCGTGGATGTTCGACGGCTTGAACTGGTGGCCAAGGGTGAACATAGGCAGCAGCGGGGTGTAGCCGGCTTCGTCACCGAAGTCATACTGGAACTTACCGCGGGTAAGCTTCGGGCAGCTTTCCGGCTCGGCAGCGATGAACTCTGTTTTCTTGCCTTCCTTTATGGTATGACGCATGAACGGGAAGGCCAGGCCGCCGAAGTTTGAACCGCCGCCGAAGCAGGCAATTACCATGTCAGGGTATTCACCGGCCATGGCCATCTGTTTCTCGGCTTCCAGACCGATGATGCTCTGGTGCAGGGCGACGTGGTTGAGCACTGAACCCAGGGTGTATTTGCAGCCCGGAGTGGTGGTGGCGAGCTCTACAGCCTCGGAGATGGCTGTGCCGAGTGAACCGGGATGGGTCGGATCCTTTGTGATGATATCCTTGCCGGCACGGGTGGACATAGACGGCGAACCGGTTACGGCAGCGCCGAAGGTCCTCATGATGCTGGAGCGGTAGGGCTTCTGCTGCATCGTGATCTTCACCTGATAGACGGCGCATTCCAGACCATATATCTTGGCGGCATACACGAGGGCTGCACCCCACTGGCCGGCACCTGTCTCGGTGGTGACATTGGTCGTGCCTTCCTGCTTTGCATAGTAGCACTGGGGCAGGGCGGAGTTGATCTTGTGGGAGCCGAGGGGGTTGGTGCTCTCATTCTTGAAATAGATGTGTGCAGGAGTTCCAAGGGCTTTCTCAAGTTCGTAGGCACGAACCAGCGGGGTGCTGCGGTAGAACTTGTACTTCTCGAGAACCTCTTCGGGAATGTCGATGAATGCATGCTCGGTGTCCAGCTCCTGGATACAACATTCGCGGGGGAAGATATGTGCCAGGTCGTCTACGCCCAGAGGCTGATGAGTTGCCGGATGGATGGGAGGCAGCGGCTTGTTGGGCATGTCGGCCTGAATGTTATACCATTGCTTGGGAATTTCGCTTTCTTGGAGGATAAATTTTTTCTGTTTCATGGCGTTTGAATTTTTTATTTGTTGAATAATAATTTCTGGTTAAAAAGAAGAAGGCCTGTCGTGATCGACAGGCCTTCTGATATTTCTTTTACAAACTTACAGGTAAGCAGCTATCTTCTCACGATTATTTGAATCTTGAGTCGCGCCACCACCAGAAGTTTGCAGTTCTAATCATAACGGTTGTTTGTGTTTCTGGGTGCAAAGCTAAATCGTATTGTCGGAAAAACCAAATATTTTTTGATTTTTATCGCAATTAATTCAAACCGCTTGTCTTTTTGCCGTTCCTGATATCAGTAGAACTGATATCTGTCAAAGGGGCATCAAGGAGTCTGGCCTGCAGGTCTTTGCAGAGTTCGGCGGCATTGTCGAAGCCGGGACGGGGGTATACCCAGATTTCGTAGTCGGTGACTATTTCCTGCCAGCATTTCCAGCGCTTGAAACCTTCGAGATTGTCGGCGCCCATTACTAATATGAAGTGGGTGTCGGGCTCGGCTGCCTGTAGATGGCGAAGGGTATTGATAGTGTATGACGGGCGCTCCAGCTGATATTCTATGTCGCTTACGGTGACGTCAAGCCCGAGGCGGGCGATATCGGCGCGAACCTGGGCCAGCCTCTGCTCGTCGCTCAGGGAAGCCTCCTCCTTGAAGGGACTCTGGGGCGACACAATCATGCGGACCTCGTCGAGCCCGCAGCCGCACAGATAACGCAGGATGTTGACGTGACCTATGTGGAGCGGATTGAAGGTGCCGAAATACAGAGCCACGGTCTTGTCGGTGAAAATGGGCAGATGCTCAGCCTTGCGCAGGCACATGTCCAGGTCGTCGTTGATCAGGACGATATCAAACTTGTCGGCATACTCCATCTCCTCGGCGGCCTTGGCGACGCGCTTCTCTATAGCCTCGGGGCTGTCGGTGCCGCGCTTCTCCAGGCGGCGGCGCAGCTCTTCGGGAGACGGGGCCTGGATGAATACGGACAGGGCTTCGTCGCCGAAATACTTCTTCAGACTCACTCCGCCTTTTACATCAACGTCGAAAAGGATTATATTGCCCTTGGCCCAGATGCGCTCCACCTCGCTTTTCAGAGTTCCGTAGTACGAACCCTTGTAGACCTGCTCGTATTCTACAAACTCTCCGGCAGCTACCCTGGCGAGGAACTCCTCCTCGCTGAGGAAGTAGTAGTCGCGCCCGTCGACCTCCTGCCCGCGCGGCTGGCGAGTAGTTGCGGATACCGAAAATTCAAGGCATGGATATTTGGAAATCAGGTGCTTGACAACAGTGGTCTTGCCCGATCCCGAAGGGGCTGAAAAAATGGCGACTTTCTTTTTCATATCTGCAAATTTACCATTTTATTTAATATCTTTGCGTCGCCCGGAAAAGGACAGTATATAAATTCATTTTTTACATAATAATATGGTTTCATACAAAGAATTAGGCCTTGTCAACACTCGCGAAATGTTTGCGAAGGCCATCAACGGCGGTTACGCCATCCCTGCTTTCAACTTCAACAACATGGAGCAGCTCCAGGCTATCGTCCAGGCAGCAGCCGAGACCAAGAGTCCGGTGATCCTGCAGGTCAGCAAAGGAGCCCGCAACTATGCTAACCAGACCCTTCTGCGCTACATGGCTCAGGGTGCTGTAGAATATGCAAAAGAACTTGGTTGGGAGAATCCCCAGATCGTTCTCCATCTCGACCACGGCGACAGCTTCGAGACTTGCAAGAGCTGCATCGAGTTCGGTTTCTCATCAGTTATGATCGACGGCAGCCACCTGCCTTACGACGAGAACGTAGCTCTGACCAGGAAGGTCGTTGATTATGCACACCAGTATGACGTTACAGTCGAGGGTGAGCTTGGTGTTCTCGCAGGAGTTGAGGATGAGGTAAGCTCAGACCACCACACATATACCCGTCCCGAGGAGGTTGTTGACTTCGTTACCAAGACCGGTTGCGACTCTCTCGCCATCTCTATCGGTACTTCACACGGCGCTTACAAGTTCAAACCCGAGCAGTGCCACAAAGATCCTGTCACCGGCCGTCTCGTTCCCCCGCCGCTGGCTTTCGACGTTCTCGACGGTGTAATGAAAGAGCTCCCCGGCTTCCCGATCGTTCTCCACGGTTCTTCATCAGTTCCGCAGGAAGAAGTTGACGTTATCAACGCTTACGGCGGTCAGCTCGAGGCTGCTATCGGTATTCCCGAGGATCAGCTCCGCAAGGCTGCGAAGAGCGCTGTCTGCAAGATCAACATCGACTCTGACTCTCGTCTGGCTATGACTGCTGCTGTCCGCAAGGTGCTTGCTGAGAAGAAGGGTGAATTCGACCCTCGTAAATATCTCGGCCCTGCCCGCGACAACATGAAGAAGCTTTACATCCACAAGATCATCAATGTTCTTGGCAGCGACGGCAAAGCCTAATCGTCATAAATAGAATAAAAAAAAAGCAGCCCTCAGGCTGCTTTTTTTTTACGGTACCAGCACCATCTCGTCGAAGAGGTAGGAGGCTCCGCCGATACGGTCGATGACGAACAGGGCGTAGCGGATGTCGATGGAGATGTTACGGCAGATCTCGGGATCGAAGACCTCGTCGCTCATGGTGCCTTCCCACACGCGGTCGAAGTTGATGCCGATCAGGCGGCCGTCAGCATTGATGACCGGGCTGCCGGAGTTGCCGCCGGAGGTGTGGTTGGTGGCCAGGAAGCATACGGGTATGGTGCCGTCGACGCCCCAGCGACCGTAGTCCTTAGTCGCATAGATGTCGCGCAGGCGCTGAGGAATGTTATAGTCGTATATGTCTGGATTATCTTTCTGCATGATGCCCTCGATAGTAGAGACGGGTTTGTATGTAACTCCGTCTGAAGGCTCGTAACCGGCCACCTTTCCGTAAGCGATACGCAGCGTGAGGTTGGCATCAGGGTAGAAGACCTTCTCCGGCTCGAAGGCCATCTGGCCGCGCATGTACGTGCGCATCAGCAGGTCGATCTGGCGGGTCAGTGCGCTGCGCTGCTGGGCGATGGTGTCGCGGTAATGCTCGTAGAAGCTCTGCGAGAAGTCGAGAGCCTCGGCCTCGGAAGCAAAAACGGCCTTGCGCCAGGCTTCCACGCTGCCGAACTGGGCCATCTTGCGGTCATAGTATGCAGGCCGCAGGTCGGAAGTCATATTCTCACCGTAAGCAGCTATCACACCGTCGAAGATCTCCTCGTCGATGGGCTGGTAGTAATCTTTATAGAAAGCGTCGCTGTCCGCCTTGCCGCGTCTGATGAAAGACGGCCATTCGATGGCGGCGATGGCTTCGCTGTAGTTCTCGTATGCGTAGGTATATTTGTCCAGCAGCTGCTGCAGAGAGTCGAGCTGCTCCACAACTCCCTCATACTCTGTGCCTGCAGCCCACTTCTTGAAGCGCTCCTCGTATGCCTTCTTGTTCTCCACGGTCTTCATCTTGCGGATGCCCTTCGCCTCACCCTGCCACTTCTTCCAGGCATTGGCGACAGAAGATTTCTTGCTGGCATACTGGATGCGGATCGCCGGGCTCTGGGCCATGTATTTATTCATGACGTCGAGCCTGATGTCGCGCAGCGCGATCTTGGCGGGATTGGAGATTTCCGAGATGTAATTTACGGCGCCTGAGGTGACATATTCCTTGGTGGAGCCGGGGCAGCCGTAGACAAATGTGAAGTCGCCTTCCTTGACGCCGGCAGTAGAGATCTCGAAGAAACGTTTGGGAGAATACGGCACATTGTCGGCAGAATAGTCGGCCGGCTCTCCGTCAGGACCTGAATAAACCCTGAACATAGAGAAGTCTCCGGTATGCCTGGGCCACATCCAGTTGTCGGTCTCGCCGCCGAACTTGCCGATGGCGCTGGGCGGAGCACCAACGAGGCGCACGTCGCGGTACACCTTGAAGATGTAGAGGAAATACTGGTTGCCGTAATACAGGGCGGCCACCTGGGCCCTGAGACCCTTGCCGGATGCCACAGCGGCGTCGATCAGATCCTGGGCATTGGAGGCGGCTATGCTGTCCCTGGCAAACTCACCCATCGAAGCGTCATAACCTTTCAGCACCTTGTCAGTAACATCGTCCATCCTCACCAGATAGCTGACGGTCAGGCCGGGGCAGGGGAGCTCCTGACTGCGGTTCATGGCCCAGAAGCCGTCGGTAAGGTAGTCATGCTCCACGGAGCTGTGCCTCTGGATGTAACTGTAGCCGCAGTGATGGTTGGTGATGAGCAGTCCCTGGTCGGAAATCATCTCGCCGGTGCAGCCTGAGCCGAACAGGACGACTGCGTCCTTGAGGGATGAATGGTTGACACTGTAGACATCTTCAGCACTCAGTTTGAAGCCCTTGGCCTGCATGTCGCCGATGACGGACTCTATCATGCTGGGGAGCCACATGCCTTCGTCGGCCATGGCGGCGAATGATACGGCCAGCGCCGTAAGGATTGAGAGTAAACGTTTCATATTGTCAGTAACTTATATTCTTGAGAAAGGATTTGCGGTGTTCCGGGGTGATGCCGAGGGCTTTTATGGCCTCGTAGTGCTCTTTGGTTGGATAGGCCATGTTGCGTTCCCAGCCGTAGCCGGGGTATTTCTCCGCCATGGCGGTCATGTATTCGTCACGGTAAGTCTTGGCGAGGATGGAGGCTGCGGAGATGGCCGGAATCTTCGCGTCGCCCTTCACAACTGTCATGTAGGGAATCTCGACGCCGTCGGGGCCGAAGAACGGCTTGAAGCGGTTGCCGTCGGCCAGGATCAGCTCCGGCACTATGCCCAGCTTCGCAATGGCCAGATGCATCGCCTTGATGGAGGCGTTGAGGATGTTGATCTCGTCGATCTCGGCGGCGGAGACGCTGGCCACGCCCCAGGCGATGGCATTCTGTTCGATGATGGGACGCATCTGCTCCCTGCGGTTCTTTGTGAGCTGCTTGCTGTCGGCCAGCCAGGGATGCCTGAAGTCTTCCGGCAGGATTACGGCACCGGCGAAGACAGGGCCTGCCAGCGGCCCGCGGCCCGCCTCGTCGCAGCCCGCAATGACGCTGTAGCGCACCTGCGAAAACAGGCTTTCGCCCTCCGCCCCGAGTATCCCGGCGAGGGCTTCAGAAGTGCTTTTATTGGATCCAGTGCTTACCTTATCGACAGTTCTAATCATTATTACAAAGATAAGAAAATAAGTAAGTTTCATATATAGCGAAAAAGCCCTCTTAGAGCCCGAAGGGCGTTGGGTAAGTCCCTTCCCCGTGGGAAGGGATTTAGGGATGGGGCTGCATAAAAATAAAAAATGTGCGGTGGGGAAAAAGAATGTATACCACTAATGGTAGAGTACCTTGATATGGCTGAATAACGAATTGGTTTTGTATATTTGTATACTATGAAATATTTGGCGATAGACATTGGAGCGACGAGTGGACGCGCTATTCTGGGCGTGCTGGAAGGCGGCAGGCTGACCACTGAAGAGATAGCCCGCTTCCCCAACCGTATTATCCGGGAGGAAGGGCACTGGATGTGGGACATGCAGGCCCTTTTCGATGCCATCATCGCCGCTCTGAAAACTGTCGCTGAAAGGGAAAT
>JAFYZI010000043.1 GCA_017548725.1 Bacteroidales bacterium | reverse complement strand
GCGAGTTCTGCAAAGCAGGACGATGCAGGCGTTGGGAGGGTTGAAGTGAGCGTTAGCGAACGGAACTCCAAGAATGCCTTGCTTTCTAAGGCATCTTTTCTTCCTAAGACATTCCCAAGGAGGGCGGTCGTCATTTAATACGGGTGAGGGGTTCGGGATAGAGAAGGTACTTCTTGGCTTTGCGGAGCCAGCGCTGCTCCTGCTGCTTGATCTGCTCCTTGAGATCCTCCCAGCTGCACTCGTCATTGAAGTAAGCGCCGATAAGCGGCTCAGCGAAGATATCTTCCGCATCATCCATGAATTCGAACTCGGCACAACTGTCCTTCACCAGCTTGATGAGACGGATAGCATGCAGCACGCTGTTGTACGGCTCAGTGGGATTCGCAAGCAACTGATAGCCGTAGCACTTCTCGCCCTTGTAGAGATCATGCCCCGGGACAAAGAACGCCTTGCGCAGGAAAACGCCCTTGTTGTAGGCCGCCTCCACCGAACTGAAATCCTTCATGAACGGAGCCCCGAAGAACTCGTAGGGCCTCTCAGTGCCAACGCCGCAGCTGACATTGGTGCCGTGCCACAGATACTGCCCGGCATGGAAATAAGCCGTAAAATAACCCGAAAAATCGTCAGTCACCGGAATGCTCCAGGTCAGCAGGTCGCGGCCGGCCAGAGTCGCATCGGCCGAAATCACATGCAGAGGGAACTTGGCGCCAAGATCAGTAAAGAACATATTGGCCATCTCAGCCAGCGTAAGGCCGTGCTTGTGGCACATGCCATATTTGAAACTGCCCTCCACAGCCCTGCCGCAGGGATTCGGACGGTCCAGAATGTAAACCGGAATGTCGCAGCCGGCATCCTTGCACTTGCGGAAGAAATTGAAGAGCTTCCCGTAGAACGGATCGAAACAGTCGCCGGTGCCCTGCCTTTCAATTATCAGGGCGTCCACCCGCTCTTCAGCCAGCACAGCCGGATCCAGCCTGTCCTCGCTGAGCAGCACCACCTCACTTCCGCGGCCCGCAAGAATCTCCCAGAGATAGCTTTCAATCTCGGGATACCATGCGGTAGGACTGTCCAGCACGGCAAGGCGGCCTCTCAGCGCCCTGTCCTGCTGCTCGAAGAGAGATGTGGTGCGGAACGAGAACATTACAGGATTTCTTCAGCTACAGCTATTACCTCATCTGCCAGAGCCTCAGCCTGCTTTTCGGCAGGAGCTTCAGCATAGATGCGGATTATAGGCTCGGTATTGGACTTGCGCAGGATGACCCACTTGCGCTCAGCCTCGAAATCGATGCGCACACCGTCGAGAGTATTGATCTTCTCAGAAGCGTACTTCACCTTCAGCGCCTCGAAGATCTTGTCGGCCTGGGCCGGATCAGCGAGAGAAATCTTCTTCTTGGCTATAAAATAGTCAGGATAGGTCCTGCGGAGCTTCGATGCGCTGAGACCTTTCTGGGCCATGTTGCTCAGGAAGAGGGCGGTGCCGATGAGGGCGTCGCGGCCGTAGTGGAGCTCGGGGAAGATGACGCCTCCGTTGCCTTCGCCGCCGATGACAGCGCCGACTTCGCGCATCTTGGTAGTTACGTTCACCTCTCCTACCGCTGCGGTAAAATACTCGCAGCCGTGAGCCTCGGTAACATCCCTGAGAGCTCTGGATGACGAGATGTTGGAGCTGGTCGGGCCTTTCTTGTGGTCAAGCACATAGTCGGCCACGCTCACCAGAGTGTATTCCTCGCCGAAGGGTTCTCCATCTTCGCAGATGAAAGCCAGACGGTCCACGTCGGGATCGACAGAAATGCCGAGGTCGGCGTGCTCGCAGTTCACAGTGTCGCTCAGGCCCCTGAGATTTGCGGGCAGCGGCTCCGGATTATGGGCGAACTGGCCGTTGGGCTCAGCATTGATGGTGACGCACTCCACGCCAAGCCTCTCGAGCAACTTGGGCATTACTATGGCGCCCACTGAATTGATGGGGTCGAGCACCACCTTGAAATGAGCTTTGCGGATGGCTTCCCTGTCAACCAGATGGTTGGAGAGCACCTGCTCTATATGGATGTCAGTATAGTCTTTATTTGTCACACTGCCCAGCGAGCGCACTTCTGCGAAATCGAAGTCTTCGTTGGCAGCTGTCTCGAGCACCTTCGCGCCGTTTTCTGCAGAGAGGAATTCGCCGTCGCTGTTGAGAAGTTTCAGGGCGTTCCACTGCTCGGGGTTGTGGCTGGCGGTGATGATGATGCCGCCGTCGGCATTTTCGCCCATCACGGCCAGTTCGGTGGTGGGAGTCGTCGCCATACCTATGTTGATTACGTCAGCACCGCAGCCGACCAGAGTGCCGACCACGAGGCTCTCGACCATGCTGCCTGAGATGCGGGCGTCACGGCCTACGACCACCTTTGCTCTCTTGCCTTTCTTGGGAAGACATTTGACGTATGCTGCTGTGAATTTTACTATGTCTACGGGAGTCAAGGCATCGCCGCAGCTGCCTCCAATGGTGCCGCGAATGCCTGAAATAGATTTAATTAAGGTCATATCAATATGTTTTGGCGCTGCAAAGGTACGAAATTGATATAAATAGATTTGCAAGAAACGAGAATGTTTGTATCTTTGCGTCCCCAAAAGAATTTTAATATTTAAAAACATAGTCATGAAAAAAGGAATTCATCCCGAAAGTTACCGTCTTGTTGCTTTCAAGGACATGTCGAATGATCACGTGTTCCTGACCCGCTCATGCGCAAATACCAAAGAGACCATCGAGATCGACGGCGTCGAATATCCCGTGGTCAAGGTCGAGATCTCAAACACTTCTCACCCGTTCTACACTGGTAAGATGAAACTTGTCGACACCGCCGGTCGCGTAGATAAATTCTACAACCGCTACGGCAAGAGGAATCAGAAATAACAAGATACACTCAAACCTAACGATAAAAGAGACCGACGACAACCGCCGGTCTTTTTTTATGCGTACTTGACAAGATTCTGACTCATGTCAGGGAGACCCCTTCGAAGCTGAGGGTCGGGAGCTGCATGGAGAAGAGAGTCAGGGGGTCGTTGCCGACGGCGGCCAGGCGGGCCCAGAGATCGAGGTAGTTGCCGGTGACGTTCATCTCGTGGATGGGGAACTGCCTGCGGCCGTTCTCGAACCAGAAGCCCTCGATGCCGTATGAGAAATCGCCCGTGATGGGATTGTGGTTGCCGCCGTTGAAGCCGGTGATCAGCACACCCTTGCCGAGAGCCGCCATCTGAGAGTCCATGTCGCCGGCATCGGGCACCATCTCCACTACTGAGACAGAATCGACGGTCGGAGCCATGTGCAGCTTGTCAGCATAATAGCTGGTGAGGAAGTACATGCCCACCACACCTTTGTCGATGACATTGCAGCGCTTGGTAGCAAGCCCTTCCCCATCGTAGAACCTGGCGCCGAAAGCCGAAGGCTTGTGAGGATTGTCGACGATGGTCAGGCTCTCCGGGAACATCTTCTTCCCCAGAGAATCGAGCAGGAATGAATTGTTCTGCTGGAGGGAAGCCCCGGACAGAGCCGTGAGCAGCGGCGAGATGAACTTCGCCGCCGAGCCGTTCTCCACGACGATATTGTAACGTCCCGCATCGATGCGCCGCGCCCCCAGACGGTCAATCCCGCGCCGGTAAGCAATATCAGCACAACGTTCTGCAGAAAGTTTCGAGAAAAATACATTGGCGTCCGGCCACCAGCTCTGAGGCCTGCTGCCGTCCTTGTCTATGAACGAGCAGCCGGCTGACAAAGTAAAGAAAGACGCATCCCTCGTCTGGCAGAAGCCGGCGGTATCCGCCAGGACCTCATGCTCGAAAGAACTGCCGAACTCAGTCTCGCAGGACTGCAGCGGCCCTCCGTCGATGTGGGCGCAGAGACTCTCCGCCATAGCGAGAGCCAGAGCCTTGCCCTGCTCCGCGCTGACACTCTCTGCTGCAGGATCAAGCAGCTTAAGGTCGCCTCCCCCACCCTTGTAGCACAGCTCTGCAGGCGCAAGATGGCGGCACTCGTCTTTCTCGAGCAGCCTGGTCAGCTTCACGGCATTGAATATGAACTCGCGCAGCCCGGCCTCGTCCAGCATGTTCGTAGAAAAAGTGCCGTAGCGGCCGTCGACGAACAGCTGCAGGAACACCGAACAGTCGCTGGCGTTGTGAATCTTGTCTACATCGCAGTTGAAGAGCGACACCGACGTCTGGTCGCTCACCGTATGGATTATCCTTGCGTCGCTGGCACCAGCCTCGAGGCAGATGTCCAGAACCTTCTGTACCTCATTTGTCTGCATAATCGCAAATTTATATATTTGCCGGACAATTCACGACAAATCAAACCATACCATAATGAAAATCGAGAACAAGAAAGTAGTCCACCTCACCTATCAGCTTACAGTGGACGGCCAGATAGCTGACACCGCAACAGCCGACAAACCCCTGCAGTTCATATTCGGCCAGGGATACCTGCTGCCCAAATTCGAAGAGAACATCGCCGGCAAGGAAGTCGGAGACGAATTCGAATTCATGCTCACAGCCGAGCAGGGCTACGGACTGGTGAACCCCGCAGCCATCATCGACCTGCCCAAGAGCGCATTCGAGATCGACGGCGTGTTCCAGGCAGATTATGTACAGCCCGGAAGGTCAATCCCCATGATGAGCGCCCAGGGCGGAGTAGTCCACGGCACCGTGCTCTCAGTAGACAAGGACACCGTAAAGATGGACTTCAACCACCCCATGGCAGGCAAAGACCTGCACTTCACCGGTAAAGTAGAGCTGGTGCGCGACGCTACCGAAGACGAGCTCAAGGACGGGCTCTTCGGCGAGCGCAAAGCCAAATCTTGCGGCGGCAACTGCGGCTCATGCAGCAGCGACTGCGCAGAAGGCGACTGCAATAAAGAGAATTGCGACTGCAAATAGAAACTATTTCGATGCGATAGCGCACGCTACCGCAATCCCGTCGAGGGCGCTGGATACTATGCCACCTGCATAGCCGGCGCCCTCGCCGTACGGATAGAGGCCGTCGAGACTGATGTGGCAGAGAGTATTCTCGTCGCGGGGGATGCGCACTGGCGAAGAAGTGCGGGACTCGACGCCCAGCACAAGAGCCTCCTGAGTGTAGAAGCCGTGCATCTTGCGGTCGAAGGCGGGGAAAGCTTTGCGCAGCCTTGAAGCCACGAAAGCAGGCAGCAGCTCGTGAAGAGCTGCAGAGTCGACACCGGGAGCATAAGAACAAGCCGGCAGCGAAGCCGACAGCTTGCCGCG
>JAFYZI010000042.1 GCA_017548725.1 Bacteroidales bacterium | reverse complement strand
AGCCACGGCTATTACTACGAACAGACCCTGGAGCGATGGGAATGGCAGCGCAGCCGTCTGATGACCACAGTCGAGGACATGTACACACAGAGCTATGTCCTTCCCTTCCTTGTGCCGATGCTCGAGAACGCCGGAGCGACAGTCCTCCTTCCGCGCGAAAGGGACCTTCAGAAAAACATGCTCATAGTAGACAACAACACGCCGCTTTACGTGGAGCAGGAAGGCAAGAATTTCTGGAAGACTGCTTCTTCACCTGGCTATGAAGACAAAACAACCCTCACTGAGGGAGTCAACCCTTTCAAGGAAGGCACAGCCAGGACGGTCCAGTGCACTCTTGACAACAACGAGCTGTCGACTGCATTCTGGAGGGCGCAGGTTCCCCAGAACGGAGAGTATGCCGTATACGTCTCGTACCCAGAGAGCAAGACTGCCAACAATATCACCTATTACTGGGTAAGGCATAACGGCGGAGCCACCCGCTTCGAGGTAAACCAGCAGATGTGCGCCGGCACATGGGTGTACCTCGGAACCTTCGGCTTCAGCGCCGACTCCACCTCGCACGGCGTCCTGCTGTCAAACTTCGGCCCGCCCGAGAAATCTGTTGGCGCTGACGCAGTGCGTTTCGGCGCCGGCATGGGCAACGTGGCCCGCAAGCCTGCCGCCACTGACGAGGACGGCAAGCCGATTGAAAGAGAATATACTGCCCAGCCCCAGATATCAGGCATGCCCAGGTATGCCGAAGGCTCCCGCTACTATCTGCAGTTCGCCGGCATGGACGAATCAGTCTATACCCCCAACGAGAACCGGGACGACTACCGCGACGACTATCGCTCCCGCGCAGAATGGGTCAACGCCCTGCTTGGCGGGACGACCCGCATACCCGGCAGCAGCGGATACAACGTGCCGCTCGACCTGGCCATAGCAATTCATTCGGACGCCGGGCTTTCGATGACAGATTCCATCGTGGGAACCCTCGGCATCTATACCGAGACTTCGGAACGTTCCGTCAAATATGCCAGCGGCGGAAACCGCATCATAGCCCGCGAACTGGTGGACATCGTCCAGAGCCAGGTGGTCAAGGACATAAGGGCCACATACGAGCCGGACTGGAGCCGCAGGGAGATCTACAGCCGCAATTATTACGAATCCAGGGTGCCCGAGATTCCGACTATGCTGCTGGAGCTCCTCTCCCATCAGAATTTCGCCGACATGCGTCTCGGCCTCGACCCTTCGTTCAGATTCGTGGCCTCTAGAGCCATCTATAAAGGCATACTGAGATATCTCTCATATATCAATGGCGAAGAGTTCGTGGTCCAGCCCCTGCCGGTCAAGGATTTCTCAGTCGCCATCAAGGACCGCACAGCCATCCTGGAATGGCAGCCCAGCCTCGACAGGCTCGAAGAGACTGCAGACCCGGAAGGCTACATAGTCTACACCCGCGTCACCGACCCTTCGGCCGTAGTATATAACGGCAGCGAACCCGGCAACGGGAAGAGCGGCTTCGACAACGGAGTGTACGTAAGCGGCAATTCTTACTCTGTCGCCATGGCTCCCGGCAAGATCTACAGCTTCAAGGTGACCGCCGTCAATGCCGGCGGCGAGAGTTTCGAGAGCGAGATCCTGTCGGCCGGCATAAGCAGGGAAAATCCCTCTTCTGTCATCATGGTGCTCAACAATTTCACCCGCGTCGCAGCCCCGGCCTCATACGCCACCGACGATTCGTCACGCGCCGGTTTCATGGACGGAGTGGACGCCGGAGTGGCCTGGCACCGCGAGATTGCCTATGTCGGCCCGATGACCGAAACTGACCGCAACGAACCGTGGGTGGACGATGACAATCCCGGCTTCGGAGCTTCCTCATTTGAATTTGAAGGGCAAGTCTTCGCCGGCAACAGCTTCGACTATCCCCTCATCCACGGCGCGGCCATAATGAAGGCCGGATACAGCTTCACTTCCGCCGCTGCTTCGGTGGCAGACCGGCTGAACCTGAGTTCGTACCCCGCCGTCGACCTTATCTGCGGCAAGCAGATCCGCACCGTCACCGGCATCCAGAGAGACAGTTCGGCTGCCGCTCTGGACAGGAGCATCAAGTACGTGGTCTTCACGCCCGCCCTTATGGACGCCCTGAAGAAATACACTGCCGGCGGCGGCAGACTTCTCGTGTCGGGAGCCAACATAGCCTCGGACAGCCACCATTTCATCTACGACATTAAGACCGACCCCGAGTACCGCAGGAAAGTGCTCCAGCCGGAAATCGCCTTTGCCGCAGACGTACTGAAGTTCAGCTACATGAACTACGACGCCACTGTCAACGGCCTGGTCAAGACAGTCGACAACAAGTTCAATATCCGTCGCGACAGCTACTACAACATCAACACCCGTCCCGGCAAGGATGTCTACTGCGTGGAAGCTGCAGACGGTCTGGTACCCGCGAAGAACGCAGCTACTATATGCCGCTACAGCGACAGCAACATATCGGCCGGAGTGGCCTACAAGGGCAAGGATTACCGCTGCGTTTCGCTCGGCTTCCCCATCGAGGCGCTGACTTCTACAAAGCAGATAGACCATATCATGGGCACCATGCTGGACTTTCTGCTGAAAGATTGATATCTTTGCCTCGCAAAACCAACAGGAAATGAAACGTTGCCTTCTGTTTTTGATATGCCTTATGGCGGCCTTGCCGTTGAGCGCGCAGAAAAGGGAATACCCCTCTCCTGACGGAAAGTATTTCATCTATTTCAACGAAGAAGACAAGCAGTATTACATGCACGACAACCGCATGAATTACAGTTACTGCGTCACCTGCGACGATGCCGACGACAGCTTTGACGACGGAATCATTCCTGTATGGAGAGCGGATTCCAGATATGTGTATCTGAGCGGTCGCTACGACATCTGGCAGATTGACATCACGAGGGCCATCGCCCCGATGAAGATCGACAGGCGCAGGCATAATGCCCCTGTCAAGTATTTCCTGGTGCTGAAGGGTGACACTGTTCCCGTCGACAGGACTGTCTACATGAAGACGCTCGACACCGTCACCGGAGAGTCAGGCCGCGCCACCTTCTTCCAGAAGGGTTACAAATACCGTTACAGAAATTTCAAATAGCAAGTAAGCCGTGCTTGAATTCCTTCTCGAATGGGGCTATCTGGGCATTTTCATAGGCTGTTTCCTGGCAGCTACGGTGGTTCCTTTCGCTTCAGACGCCTTGCTGGTGGGCATGTTGCTGGCCGGTGGTGACGTATGGATGACAGTGGCCTGCGCGTCAGCCGGCAACTGGCTGGGGGGCCTCACCACCTACGGCATCGGCCGCATCGGCAAATGGGAATGGATAGAGAAATGGTTCAGGGTCAAACAGGAGACCATAGAGAAGCAGAAAGTCAAGGTGGACAAGTGGGGGCCGCTGCTGGCGCTGGCTACATGGGTCCCCTTCGTAGGTGACGTCTTTGCGTTAGTGCTTGGCTTCTACAAGGCTAACTTCGTCAAGAGCGCAGCGTACATGCTCATCGGCAAGACCGGCAGATTCGTCGTCTGGGCCCTGCTTTTCCTTGCCTTCGGTCAGCACCTTCCCTGGCTGGCCTAATTAGCGTGATATAGTTTCTTGGTCTGATAGACAGGCTCGCAGGTGAGATTGACACCAAGCTTGCGGAGCACTCCCATGTCTACCTGGGACAGTATAACGCTCGTGTGAGCCTCGCATCCCGCCAGGTTGCGCAGCTGCTCCTTTGCCTTGCGGGCGTTCAAGTCCGTCAGGGCGCAGATCGACAGGGCGATGAGCACCTCGTCTGAATGGAGCCTCGGGTTGGTATTGCCGAGGTTTTCGGTCTTCAGCTTGCAGATGGGCTCGATGATGATCGGTGAAATCAGGTCTACGTTGTCGGGTATGCCAGCGAGATGCTTCAGAGCGTTAAGAATCATGGCGGAAGTGGCTCCCAGCAGCTCACTGGTCCTTCCGCAGATGATGGTGCCGTCAGCCAGCTCTATTGCAGCTGCAGGGCCGTTCGTCTCCTCCGCCCTCTTTATGGCAGCCACGGTGACAGCCCTGTCCGAAGGCATGATGTGCGCCTGCTCCATGATAAGCTCCAGCTTGGCAATCTGGTCCGGCTCCGCATTGCCCTTGCGCACCTGGCAGCAGGTATTGTAGTAGCGGCGGATTATCTCGTCCTTGGCAGCCTGGCTGACAGCTTCGTCATCGGTGATACAGCTGGCTATCATGTTGACGCCCATGTCGGTGGGCGACTTGTAGGGCGATTCTCCGTAGATGCGCTGGAAAATAGCGTTGAGCACAGGGAAGACTTCGACGTCGCGGTTGTAGTTGACTGCCATCTTGCCGTAAGCCTCGAGGTGGAACGGGTCGATCATGTTGACGTCGTTCAGGTCTACAGTGGCGGCCTCGTATGCCAGATT
>JAFYZI010000041.1 GCA_017548725.1 Bacteroidales bacterium | reverse complement strand
TCCTGCCGGTAATGCCCGACAATTTGATGCACGGCGCCATTGACGGCGTCTGGCTGTATACCTTCGCCAAACTTAATCACATGGACTGGGACAAGAAGGGCATCCGTGCCTCAATCACCTCCAATCAGGCCCAGACCCTGACGCTTCGCAACCGCCGGGAAGGCTGCCGCATCTTTGTGAATGGCAAGGAGCTGGCCAAGGACGGCGACCATGTCCAGTACACGTTCAAGGCTAACGAGACCGCACAGATCGAAATCATCCTCTGATCCAGCCGATGTCATATTCTTACATTCTGAGTTATGAATAAGATTATTTCTCATCTGTTTTTCCTTTTGATGCTTCTGCCGGTGCTGTTGTCCTGCTCAGCAGAGCAGGCGCGCGGGCCTGAACCCGAGAGCGAGGCGGATCTGGCGGGGCTGCGGGTAGCGACCTTGACCGGGACCATTTATGATATAGAGCTGTCGCAGCGCGACGATATTTCGCTTCAACTCTTCAACGCGGCCGGAGACATCCTGCAATCGCTCCTGAACGGAATAGTAGATGTTGTCGTTGACGACGAAATGATCTACAATGCCCAAATCCGCAAAGAGTACGGCATCAAGATCGCTTTCAAGGGAGAGCAGGAATTTCCCACTGCATTTATGTTCCGGAAAGATGATGCCGACCTTGCCGAAGCCTGCACAGCTGTCCAGCGACGGATGGTGGAAGACGGTTCCATGCAAAGCCTGAAAGATTTCTGGCTTACGGACCGTTATGCCGAGGTTGATTCTTATACGCATATTCCTGACGACGCTTCTGGGACTCCTCTCAGAGTAGCTGCATGCGCTGCCACCGCGCCCATTTCATTCCAGGTCGAGCAGGAATGGTACGGCATCGAAATCGATATCTTGCGAGAACTCGCCAAGCAACTGCACCGGCCTCTGGAGGTTAAGTACTATGAACCTGCGAGCGGCTTTATGGCCCTGAAAACCGGTATGGCCGATGTCATGTGCGGCGGAGTCTTCATCACTCCTGAAAGGCAGGAGGAATATCTGTTTGCCGAACCTTATCACCACTTCCGACCAGCATATTATATCATAGATCCTGATGCAGAGGCGCAGAAGCTTGGTCTTATACCGTGGTTCAAGAAGAGCATTCAAAAGAACCTGATTACCGAGAACAGGTGGAAATATCTCACTAACGGCCTGCTGGAAACGCTCAAGATCAGTATCCTCGCCATCCTGCTGGGTTCTGTGCTGGGCATAGGCCTGTATGCCATGACCCGCAGCCGCCGGGGATGGGTCCGCGCCATCGCAAACGGGTATAACGGCTTCTTGGCGGGCATTCCCGAACTGGTGCTGCTGCTCATCCTCTTTTATGTAGTATTTGCCGGCAGCGGTGTTCCGCCTGATATTGTTGCAGTAATCTGTTTCGCCCTGTTCTTTGCGTCAGCGGCCAGCGACATCTACAGCACCTCTCTTGACGCCATCCCCCACGGGCAGACAGAGGCGGGCCTGGCGCTGGGATTCACCCGCACTCAGACCTTCTTCAACATAGTACTTCCCCAGGCAGTCCGGCGAGGTCTTCCTCTATTTACAGGACAGTGCGTCTCCCTCATAAAAGGAACCTCCATAGTAGGATACATCGCCATCCATGACCTCACCCGTGCCGGCGACCTCATCCGCAGCCGTACTTTTGACGCCCTGCTTCCTCTGCTTGTCGTCACCATCATCTATTTCCTGCTTATTTGGCTCATCAGCGCGCTGCTGAAAATGGCAACCCCTAAAAAGATTTCGCTATGATTACCGTTTCTCATCTTAGTAAGACCTATCACAACCCTGACGGCAGCAGCCTCCAGGTGCTGAAAGATGTAAACTGCGAAATCAATCCCGGCGAAGTGATCAGCATCATCGGCCCTTCCGGAACTGGAAAAAGCACTTTCCTGAGGGCGCTGAACCTGCTGGACCCTCCTACTGGCGGCAAGATCATAATCGACGGGGAAGACATTTTACAGAAGGGCTATCCGATTCACAAGATGCGCCAGAAAGTGGGCATGGTGTTCCAGAGTTTCAATCTCTTCGACCACATGACAGTCCTGGAGAACGTCATTTACGCTCCGTGCAAGATTAAGAAGGAGCCTGTGGAGCAGGCCCGCAAAGAAGGCCTGGCCCTGCTGCGTAAGATTGGTCTGGCAGAAAAGGCCGACGTCTACCCTTCCAGCCTGTCCGGAGGACAGAAGCAGCGCGTGGCTATTGCCCGCTGCCTTGCCATGAAGCCGGAAGTCATTCTCTTTGACGAGCCCACTTCAGCCCTCGACCCCACCATGGTGGGCGAAGTGCTCAGCGTCATCCGCCAACTGGCGAAAGAAGGCATGACGATGCTCATCGTGACGCACGAGATGAAGTTCGCCCGCGATGTCAGCACCCGCATCTTCTTTATGAACGAAGGCATCATCTACGAGGACGGCCCGGCTCAGCAGGTGTGCGAGAACCCCGTCCACAGCGCCACCAAGGCGTTCGTGCAGCGCATCCGCAAGGAAGTCTTCGAGATCGACGGCCCCGACTATGACTTCCCCGGCATGGAAACATCCATCCGCCAGTTCTGCATCAAATACAATATTGCAGACAAGTGCGAAACGGCCCTCGAAGCTTACCAGAAGATGCTTAAAGAAGTGATGCACAAGTACCTGCCCATGACCCTGCGCATCACCCACAGCGAACTTTCCGATGTAACCGCGCTGGACTTCATGGTGGAATGCCTCGAAAGCTCTCCCCTCCGGGACCCGGACGTTTCACCCGACTTCCTCGAAGATCTCCGCTCCCTCGTAAAAGACGTGATAGAAGAGCCCACTTCCCGCGGCTTCCGAGTAAAACTGATCCTATAAGGCGTATTTCTGCTAAGATTCTCTATCTTTGATAACTGAACCATTTCAATTCCTCTCATGAAAAGACTTCTTATCGCTGCGATGACGGTTCTGGCCGTTGCAGCATCGTGCACCGGCGCCAAGCCGGCTCAGCGCAATGAGCTCCGAGCTCCGGCTTATCCTCTCGTTTCAATTGACCCTTATACCAGCGCATGGAGCATGTACGACCATCTCTACGACGGTCCGGTGAAACACTGGACAGGGGCGGAATTCCCGCTGATCGGCGCCCTGAAGGTGGACGGCGTGGTGTACCGCTTCCTCGGCAAGGAGGAGGTG
>JAFYZI010000040.1 GCA_017548725.1 Bacteroidales bacterium | reverse complement strand
GATGGGTGAAGACTACAACAGGGGTGATACCATGGAGAAAGAGTGGAAACGTGATATCCAGAAGAAACACTACCTCCGTCCTATTCCTGTAGGCCAGCTCAACGGTCTTGTTGAAATGGACAAGGACTGGCTGGATGCCAACTACCAGAACCCTGGCTATGTAAGGTAATCCCGACCTGTTCATAAATAAGAAAGGTGGCTCGAAAGAGTCACCTTTTTTATTGGCAGGTTTGCTGAAATTTTGCTGAAAGCAACTCTTGCAATAAAAAGCCGAACCCCTTATCCATGAGCGAGATTGTCGGGGTTCGGCTTGCTTATTTTTTGCTGAAAACAGTTTATCTGGCCCTAAGATTTGTAGGATTGGGCTGGCCGCCCTGAGGCCTCTGGCCTTGCTGCCCCTGGGGTCTCTGGCCTTGCGGGGCCTGACCCTGCGGCCGCTGTCCTTGCGGAGCCTGGCCGGCTGCAGGAGCCTGTCCGCCACCCATCGGCCTGCGGAACATTCCAAACGGAGACGCCATAGGAACAGTTGCCGGCTCACCATAGTTTACCTTAAGTGTTTCTTGAGGTCCGAGCAGCGATTTCTTAAGGCCGCCTTCGGTGGCGATGACAATCTTCTGGAGACACATCGCAGGATCCAAAAGCCTGATTTTCAGAGTATGCTTGCCAGGGTTCGTAGCATTGACTGTAGTCTCTTTCTCGATTACGTGATAGGTCTGGAGACCTGCAAGTTCGCCGCGATAGTCTTCGTTTATATTTACGACAGTTTCACGGCCGCCGTCCAGGCTTACTGCATAGCGCATTCCAGCGTAGTTGTTGAAGTTTAAGGTCGAGCCGAAGATAGTCTTGACTACGAACGCGCCTGCGCTTGTAGTTTCGAAATCATACTCAATATACATTCCATCTCCGGGAGTGGCTGTGTTCGGCCAGGTTGTCACGGTAGAAAGCGTCCTTCCCATGTTGGGGATGACAACCCACGTAGCGCCATCCTCCGCACTGCGTGTGAAATGCTCGGCCTCGATTGATACATAGCCGTCCTTCTCCACAAATACATAGGGCAGCGCTTTCTCCGGAGTCTCCACCTTGGCTGTCCTCGGACGGATGTTCTGCTCGGGCTGCTGCCACATGAAATATCCGATGTGGGTCTGGTCCATCATGTGGTTCCACTTGCCGCCGCTCATCACGTGGTTGTAGTTCCATGTGATGACAGAGTCCTTGTCGTAAAGCTTCTGAACCTGGTCGGCCCAGTAGTTTGCCTCAGGGTCGCCGGCAGCTGCAAGAGCCTTGTTTTTCGCGAGGGCATAGTACATATCGTACAGATTGGCAGTGGACTGTACCTGATAGAGAATCAGCTGGTCGAAAGCGTCTCGCCTGTCGGCGGGAAGCAGATAATAGAGCTGCAGAGCGTCGCGTGAGAGCTGGTCGTAGTCTTCCTTAACTCTTTCCCACTCGTTGTATGCGGTGAGGCTGAAAGTCTTATCATCCAGCAGCTCAGGGGTCATGCGGCGGTTATATTTAGTATAGGTGTCGATGAGACGGGCTGCCTCCTCGGCATATTTCTCGCCGAACTGCTGAGCGCAGAAGGCCAGAGTGTGCTTGTGGATGTCTTCAACTGTGAAAGACTCGGGATCCCATGCAAGACGGAACCAGAAATCTACGGGATATTCCATCGGCTTGAAGTCGCCCACATTGACAACCCAGATCTGGCGGACGCCGTAGTTGTAGCAGAGCTCCATCTGCTCCCACGTACGTTCGACCTGAGTAATGTTGATCCACTTCGAGTTGCGGGGCGCGCCCACATAGTCGAAGTGGTAATACATGCCGTATCCGCCGGCGCGGGGTTCAGCATCGAGGGCGGGAAGTTTGCGCACGTTGCCCCAGTTGTCGTCGCAGAGCATAAGAGTCACGTCGTCAGGCACTTTCATGCCCTGATCGTAGTAGTCCTGAACCTCTTTGTAGAGGGCCCATACCTGAGGGGTCTCGGCTGCAGGGCGGCCGGTCACCTTCTCTATTATCTTGCGCTGGTCCTTGATGATGGTCTCGAGCAGCTTCGTGTTAGTCTCGCGGCTCATAGCCATGTCGCCGTCGCCACGCATACCCACTGTAACCACCTTCTCCCAGTCTTTGGCACGCTGGATTCCTTCAGTCCAGAACTGCTGCAGCACCTTCTTGTTCTGAGTGTAATCCCAGGGACCGGTGCCGCGGCGAGTCCAGTCCTTCTGGTTCTGGGCCATAGGCTCGTGGTGGCTGGTGCTCATCACGATTCCCATCTCGTTGGCCAGCGGTCCGTTCAGAGGGTCGTCGTCATAGAATGCGCTGTTCCACATGGCGGGCCACATGAAGTTGCCTTTCAGACGGAGGATCAGCTCGAAGAGTTTCTCATAGAAGAGGTGGTTGAAGTCGCCGAAAGTCTCTGTGGCCCAGTTGCCCAGCGACGGCCACTCGTCGTTCAGGAAGATACCGCGGTATTTCACCTTCGGCTCGCCCATAGTGTAGACGCCGGGTTTTACTGAAACAACCGGATTCTTGACTGCCGGAACGTCTGCCCAGTAATACCAGGGTGAAACGCCCATCTGCTCAGAGAGTTCGTAGATGCCATAAGTGGTTCCTCGTTTGTCACTTCCGGCTATGATAAGAGCCTCGCTGACGTTGTCGATCGGGTTGGCGGCAACAGTGATAATGAACTTCTCGTTCTTGCCTTTCAGCTCAGAGGCAGCAATGATGCCTTTGTCGATAATCTGACGGATGTACTTGCTGTCTACCGTGCCGATGATGACAGCCTTGCCGCCGGCAGGTTCGTTGATAAGCGCAGGGGT
>JAFYZI010000039.1 GCA_017548725.1 Bacteroidales bacterium | reverse complement strand
TTCATGGTCTGCGCTCTTTTTTGTATATTTGTTAGAATCATGTTATGACATGATGCTTAAATGCCTTTGGATATGTTCAGAACTTTAAGAATCTTCACGGCTGTGGCTATGCTGCTGACTGCGATGTCGTGCGGCGAGCCAGAAGAGGCTCCATACCTTTCTATAAGTTTCCCTTCGGTGTCTGTCGACGAGGCTGGCAAGACTGTAGACATGACGGTTTATTCCAACACGAGCTGGAGCGCTTCGTCGGATGCTTCATGGATTACGGTTTCTCCCACATCAGGCAGTGGCAATGCTGACGTAAAAGTGACGGTGGCCGAGAACAAGGACGAAGCCCGCAAGGGTGTCGTCACTTTCTCGTGGAGCGGCAGCCCCGCTTCCCTCACAGTGCAGCAGGCCTCCGGAAAGAAGGAGGAGCCCGTCCCGGAGGACGGCTCCATCACCATCGCCCAGCTCCGCAAGTTCTACGACGAAGGGCAGGTGAAGAACAAGTACAACACCACGGCCAGATATACCATCCAGGGCTCAGTTATCAGCGACTACCGCCAGGCCGGCCTTGACAACTATACCTCCGTCAGGGCTATGGTCATCAGTGACGGCACCGCCGGCATCATGTTGTATTGCGACACCAACAATACCGAGTTCAAGCCCGGCGATGAAGTGAAGGTCATCATCCCCAAAGGCCAGGAGCTGAGCCGCTACAACGAAGGTCCTGTCCAGCTGAACGGCCTCAAGATGGCCGGCATCTCGAAGGTGGGTATCAAAATCCTCGAGCCCATAGAGATCACTGCCGCCGAATTCCTGACAAACAAGTACGAGTCTATGTATGTCGCAGTCAAGGACGTGCAGCTGCAGGGCTCTGAGATAGGCAAGACTTTCGTGATGAACGACGCCCACACGTCGATAATAATGGAAAGCAAGGACGGCGAACTGTTCGACATCTTCACCAGCAAGTACGCCTCGTTCGGCAATGTAAAGGTCCCGACCGGCAGCGGCACCCTCAAGGGTATCGGAAGTGTGTACGGCGAGCGCATGCAGCTCATCATAGCGAAAGCCAGCGACTATGCCGGCCTGACCGGAGAGCGCTTCGCTGGCGCGCCGACGTTCTCCCTGTTCTACTCCGACTACACCCACAATGGCGACAAAGGCTCTTATGTGATACAGGTTCTCGGCAATGTGGACTGGAAGGCAAGCTGCGACAATGCGGATTTCAGCCTCTCCAAGACCTCCGGCAGCGGCGCCGCCGAGGTGACCCTGTCGTTCGGAGACAATCCCAGCACTACGGCTTCCAGGGTTGCGAAGGTGACCTTCAAGACTGATGCAGCCGTGGCGCAGAAGGAACTGGTGTTCACCCTCACCCAGCTTCCTTACCAGGAGCTGAAGTCCGACAAAGTGCCGGTGCGCATGGAGATCCCCGCAGTGAAGGCGCAGGACAGCATAGTGTTCATCACTCATGATTTTAATCTCAAGGGGGAGAAGGTCCACAACTACTCAGTTTACTACGATGTCCGCTACAAAGTGGCCCACTGGGTGGCTTACCCTCTGTATGAGAACATGCTGTCGGGTGTTGACCGCACTGATGCCTGGGCCTACGACCCGAAGGTTCCGGAGCGCGACCAGGCCAGGATCCTGAAGGCCCTCGACGGTTACAGCCGCGGCCACCAGCTGCCTTCGGCCGACCGTCTCGTCAACACCGAGGCCAACGCACAGACCTTCTATGCCACCAACATCACTCCTCAGAACGAGTCGATGAACTCCGGTGTGTGGGAGACTCTGGAGAAGGATTTGCGCGTCGTCGCCCGCAACTGCGACACTGTGTATGTCGTGACGGGCTGCGTGGTGAAAACAGATGAAGACAAGACCGTCAAATACATAAAGGACAACATCGGCGCTAATGTGGCTGTGCCTAAGGCATACTACAAAGTCTGCCTGAAGTACAAGGCCGACAACAAAACAAACGGCGGCTACAGCGCCATCGGCTTCTGGATGGAGAACAAGAATCTGTCAGGCAGCGTCAGCAACTATGTCAAGTCTGTCGACGAGATCGAGAAGCTCACAGGCTTCGATTTCTTCCCCAACCTGGATGACACTATCGAAAATGCCGTCGAGAAGAACAAGAACACGGACGGATGGAATTTGTAAAACAGAACGAAATCATATATGAACAATAATTATTATGCAATCATAATGGCCGGCGGCGTCGGAAGCCGTTTCTGGCCCGTCAGCAGGAATGACATGCCCAAGCAGTTCCTGGATATCCTTGGCGTCGGAAAAACCTTCCTGCAGATGACAGTGGACCGCTTCGCCAAGATTGTTCCCAGAGAGAACATCCTCATCGTCACTGCTGCCAAGTACAAAGAGCTTATCGAGCGGCAGCTGCCCGGCATCAATCCTGAGAATGTGCTGTATGAGCCTTACAAGCGCAACACGGCTCCATGCATAGCATACGCTACATACAAGCTTATAAGCCGCAACCCGGACGCTACCGTAGTGGTCAGCCCGTCCGACCATTACATCGCCGACGAAGGGCTCTTTGTCGAGACAGTGTCTTCTGTCATCAAGTATGCCGAGAAGAACGACCAGTTGTTCACCATAGGTATCAAGCCTACATGCCCCAATGTCAACTACGGGTACATCCAGGCCAACAAGAAGAAAGGTTTCGAATTCGAGGGCCACAAGGCATACGCCGTAAAGACCTTCACCGAGAAGCCTGACGAGGAGCTGGCCAAGGTGTTCATCGATTCCGGCGAATTCCTGTGGAACTCCGGTATCTTTATCTGGAATCTGAAGACCATCCGCAGCGAGCTGGAGAACTGCCTGCCCAAGGTGGCCAGCATGTTTGCTGCCGGCGAAGGCCTCTATTACACCGATGCGGAGCCGGCCTTTATAAATAAGGTATATGAGGACAGCACTTCCATCTCCATCGACTACGGCGTGATGGAGAAGACCCGCAAGGCTCATGTCTTCGAAGGTCTCTTTGGCTGGTCCGACCTCGGCACATGGCAGTCCCTCTACGAGCAGGTGCCCAAGCGCAATGCCGACAAGAACGCCATTCAGGCCCAGCATTCCATCCTTGAGAAAGTCAGCGGCAGCATAATATACGAGGGCGACAGCCGCAAGCTGGTGGTCGTCAAGGGCCTCAAGAACTACATGGTAATCGACACCGGCGACGCCTTGATGATCTGTCCCCGCGACGACGCAGCGGTCAAAGAGATCTTGGTAGACCTTGCCGTCAAGGATAAAGAGAGCTATCTGTAATGATTTCTTCGGATTATTGTTACATTTGCAGCTCAAACAGACAGCAAAATGATTGACGACAAGATAATCGAGGACCTTCAGAAGCAGATTGACGAGTTGAAGGCCGCCTCACAGCAGCAGGTTGAAGAGATAAGGGTTAAAATGCTTGGCAAGAAAGGCGAGATCACCCGCCTTTTCGAAGAGTTCCGCACCGTCCAGGCCGACCAGAAGAGGCTGTACGGCCAGAAGCTCAACACCCTCAAGAACAATATGCTTTCCAAGATAGAGGCTCTCAAGGCTTCTGTTGAAAACCAGGAAGGCCCCAAGGGTCCGGCTGAAGACCTCACCCTGCCCGGCGACCGCATGCCTCTGGGCGCCCGTCACCCCATCTCGATAGTCCGTGAGGAGATCCTGTCGATTTTCAAGAAGTTCGGTTATTCTGTGGCAGAGGGCCCCGAGATTGAGGACGACTGGCATGTGTTCAGCGCTCTGAACTTCCCGCCCGAGCACCCGGCCCGCGACATGCAGGACACCTTCTTCATCAACAATCAGACTGCCAACAACATTCTGCTGCGCACCCACACATCTTCAGTGCAGGTTCGCACCATGGAGAGCCAGTCGCTGCCTATCCGTGTGGTATGCCCCGGCCGCGTGTTCCGCAACGAAGCCATCAGCGCCCGCGCACACTGCATCTTCCATCAGGTGGAAGGTCTCTACATCGACAAGAACGTGTCTTTCGCCGATCTCAAGCAGTCGATCCTCCTCTTCGCCCAGGAAATGTTCGGCGCCGACACCAAGATCCGCATGCGCCCCAGCTACTTCCCCTTCACCGAGCCCAGCGCCGAAGTTGACGTGAGCTGCAACATTTGCAAGGGCAAGGGCTGCAGCATCTGCAAAGGCACAGGCTGGCTGGAGATCCTCGGCTGCGGCATGGTGGACCCGAACGTCCTCATCGCCAACGGCATCGACCCCGAAGTCTACAGCGGCTTCGCCTTCGGCATGGGAATCGAACGTATCGCGATGCTCAAGTGGCAGGTCAACGACCTCCGCCACTACTTCGAGAACGACGTCCGCTTCCTGCGCGAGTTCGAGACAGTTCTCTAAACGCTATAAAATGAAAATATCTCGCTTCTTCAAACTCGCAGCGGTTGCGGGCTTGGCAATCTTTGTCGTGTCCTGCAACAACGCTGGCAAGTCATCATTTGACTACGATCCGGACGAGCAGCTGGTGTTCATCGGTGAAGACATCGCTGTAGCTCAGACCCAGTACGGCAAGGTGAAAGGTTATATCATGAGGGATGTATATACATTCCTCGGCATCCCCTACGGCGCAAGCACCGAGGGTAAGAACCGCTTCATGCCGCCTCAGCCCCCCGAGCCGTGGGAGGGCGTCCTGCCCACCGTTTATTTCGGCGCCTGCGCTCCTCAGGCTCCCGGCAACTGGCAGTCTACATCTTACAAGACATTCCAGGACGAATGGAACTACGCATACATGAGCGAGGACTGCCTCAAGCTCAACGTCTGGACTCCGGCCATCGACAAGGCGAAGCGCCCCGTCATCGTATGGATCCACGGCGGCGGATACAGCTTCGGCTGCTCATACGAGCAAAAAGGCTACCTCGGAGAGAACTTCGCCCGCAGGGAGAATTCAGTTTTCGTTTCCATCAACCACCGTCTGAACTGCTTCGGTTTCGCTGATTTCGCGGCAGTAGGAGGGGAGAAATACAAACATTCCGGCAATGTCGGCATGCTCGACTGCGTTGCTGCGCTGCAGTGGGTGAAAGACAATATCGCCAACTTCGGCGGCGACCCCGACAATGTGACCATCATCGGCCAGAGCGGCGGTGGCGGAAAGGTCTGCATCCTGGCTTCCATGCCTTCTGCCAAGGGTCTTATCAGCAAGGTCGTGCCTCTGAGCGGCAGTGCAACA
>JAFYZI010000038.1 GCA_017548725.1 Bacteroidales bacterium | reverse complement strand
TTTAATATTCAAATGTAGCAACTTTTAGCGACAATCGTGCCAAGGCGACCTACCGCACTTGAGGTGCAACTTGAAGTACATTTCGGGAGAATCGTTATCTTTGTCTCCCGTATGGCAGATAATTATCTGGAAAAACGGGTCGAAGAACTTCGGCAGAATCAGGGCCGCAAGCGCACCGTGGTGCGTAATAATGTCCCGCTGGAGTCGCTGCTGAAGCGCAACCGCAGTTTCCGGGGCTATGACCGCTCCGTCGAAGTTACCGAAGAGCAACTGAAGGAGATGGTGAAGACAACAACGTGGGTAGCTTCCGGGATGAACGCTCAGCCGCTGCGTTTCCGGCTTGTAACCGGCGACGAGGCCGGCAAGATCCATCCGCTGGTGAAACTCGGAGCAGCCCTTCCTGAAGAGCATTTGCCGCATCCCGGAGAAGAGCCTTCGGCATATATCGTCATCTGCTCCACCGTACCTGAGAACAGAATAGTCGACATGGACCTCGGCATCGCAGCCCAGAGCATCCTTCTCAAAGCTACTGAAATGGGCCTCGGCGGCATCTTCATTTTGAATTTTAAACCTGAAGAAGTTCAGTCGGCATTATCCTTGCAGATGAAGCCGCTCGCAGTCCTGGCCGTAGGCAAGCCCGCCGAACGCATCTTCCTGATGCCATGTAGCGAAGGCGACCCGCTGGCCTACTACCGCAAGGACGGCGTGCATTACGTGCCGAAAATAAAAGTAGAAGATTTGATAATTTAAGATATTAAAACCTGGACAGTTATGAAGAAAATCCTGTTTGCGCTCTGCGCACTTTTCGTTTCCCTTCTTGCAAATGCACAGAACGACAAGGCTGACAACATCATCGGAACATACGCCGCCGGCGTCGGCAAAGATGCCTACAAAGTGCAGATCACTAAACTTGCTGACGGAACTTATCAGGGCGCCATCTGCTGGCTCGCCGACAACAAAGATTCAGACGGCAAGATCAAACTCGACAAGAAGAACCCCGACAAGTCTCTCCGCAACACTCCCATGGACAAGACCGTCCTCTTCAAGGGCCTTACATACGACAAGGAGAAGAAGCAGTGGAGCGGTGCCAAGATATATGACCCCGACCGCGGCATCTCAGTCAAGATGACTGCAAAGTTTGAAAATCCCGGCACTCTCACCATCAGAGGAACAGTCCTCGGCATCGGCGAGTCAGTAAGCTGGAAGAAAGAGTAAGCTTATCCTGCATATAATACAAAGACCGCGAAGCAGGCAAGCTCCGCGGTCTTTTTGTATGCCGTCCATATGGCTACAGCGTATTCTGCTTCAGCTTCTCGACATAAGCGTCGATGCGGTGCAGCTCACTCGGGATGTCGATGCTCTGCGGGCAATGCTCGATGCACTGCTGGCAGCCGGCGCAGTGGTCGGCCTGGCGCAGGCTCTCGATAGCCTTCGAGTATGACACCAGATAGTTCTTGCGCAGCTTGCGGTACTCCTTCTGCTCCTGGCTGATCGGCATCTTGCCCTCGGTGACGATGGCGTTGTAGTGCAGGAAGATGCCGGGGATGTCCACGCCGTAAGGGCAGGGCATGCAGTACTGGCAGTTGTTGCAGTTGATCATCGGATACTCTGCAATGAGACCTGCGAGCTGGTCCATGAACTCGAGCTCTTCTTCGTTCATCGGCTTGAAATTACTGAAAGTCTTCACATTGTCCTCAAGGTCTGACATATTGGTCATACCGCTCAGCGCAGTCAGCACCCTCGGATGAGAACCCACGAAACGGAAGGCCCACGAAGCAATCGAAACATCCGGGTTGCGGCTCTTCATCAGATTGGCGACGTTCTCGGGAACACGGGCCAGACGGCCGCCGAGCAGAGGCTCCATCACAGTGATGGGAATTTCCCTCTTGTCGAGCTCTTCGTAGAGATATGCGGCGTTGGTATTCTGCCTGGGATCGGCGTGCTTCCAGTCCATATAGTTCATCTCTATCTGGACGAAATCCCAATGATACTTCTCGTGAAGCTTCATCAGATCGTCGAAATCGTTCTGCATCCCGTGGAAAGAGAAGCCGAGCTGACGGATGCGGCCTGCCTCGCGCTCTGCGAGCAGGAAGCTCATTATGTCATTGTCGACATACCTCTCGTTGAAAGCGGGAATTCCGCCACGGCCGATGGCGTGGAGAAGGTAGTAGTCAAAGTAGTCAGTACGGAGCTGCTCGAACGACTTGTAATACATATCCTGCGTGCCCTGGCGTGAGAAGACGCCGAAGTTGGACAGCTTGGTGGCTATGTAGTAATCTTTGCGGGGGTAGCGTGACAGCGCGATGCCTGCGGCAGCCTCGCTCTGGCCCTGAAGGTAAGCCGGAGACGTGTCGTAGTAGTTGACTCCGTGAGCCATAGCATAGTCGACAAGCTCGTTTACATTGTCCTGATCGATGACCTGACGGCCGTTCTCGTCCCTCTTCATCCTCCAGCGCATACAGCCGTATCCAAGCAGCGATACCTTGTCGCCGGTGGCCTTGTTGGTGCGGAGCTCCATCTCGCCGGTCTGCCCGCCGGAAGTCTTGTTACCTTTCGGGGCGCAACCTGCGGCAGCGGCTCCAAGGGCTACGGCGCCGACACCCACATCCTTTAAGAAATCTCTTCTGCTAATATTCTTGTTTTCCATGATGTTTCCTCCTTAATCTTGAATGTGAACCGGCAGACCGTTGACATGAATGGCGCTCAGCGGCCTTGACGGGCACAGATTCTCGCATGCGCCGCAGCCAATGCACTTGGCCTCGTCCACGGCCGGGATCAGCAGTGAATCAGGGTCGTCAGCATGCTGGGGTACCATCAATATGGCTCCTGTCGGGCAGTGTCTTGCGCAGTTGCCGCAGCTTACGCCGTCTCTCTGGACGATGCAGAGGTCGCGTTCAACAGTGGCTACTCCGATGTGGAAAGATGTCTTCTCTTCCTTGGTAATCGGCTCGATGGCGCCGGCAGGGCAAACCTGCGAGCAGATCGTACATTCAGGACGGCAGTAACCGTCGGTATATGTCATATAGGGCTGCATGAAATGCATCAGGTCGGTAGACGGCTTGAGGACATTGTTGGGGCACTGCGAAACGCAGAGCTGGCAGGCCGTGCAGCGGTTGTAGAAGTCCTTGACGCTCTTTGAGCCGAACGGGGTGAGGAGTTCTGTGCGGTCATGGCTGACCTTGGGAAGGATCTCGGCGAATCCGCCGTCCCTCTTGGGAACTTCCTGGGCTTTCAATGCAGCTGCACCGATGGCCAGGGCCGTACCGGTCATGAACGCACGTCGTCCGGCGTCGGATCCTTCGCCCTCCGCAGCCTTGGCGGGAGCTTCAGCTTTGCTGCCCTTGCCCCACGCGAAGCGGTAGTGCAGCGCGTCGAACTTGCAGTTGTCGATGCAGTCGAAGCAGGCCACGCAGCGGCTGTAATCCACATTGTGAGCGGCAATGTCGATACATGAAGCCTTGCATCGTTTCTCGCACACCTTGCAATTCTTGCACTTCTCAGTGTCGATCACCGGGCGGAACATCGCGCAGCGGGAAATGAAACTCAGCAGCGTACCGACCGGGCAGATGGTGTTGCACCAGGTTCGTCCGTTCTTCCACGCGAGAATGGCGATGACAATCAGTGTCACGGCGGCAATGATGACAGTCGGCATCATCGGATGCTTGATGCTCGTGACTATTCGGCCGAAGGCGCTGTACGGCTCGATGAGGGCTACGAATGCCTGCACTCCGAAGATGACTGCTGCATAGAAGAGAACCCACACTGAATAACGGAGCCATTTGATCTCCTTGGACGATGTGAAACGGTTCTTCTTGCCTTTGCGGCGGCCGCTGATGTTGGACACTATGTCCTGGAATACGCCGAGAGGGCATATAACGGAACAATAGACCCTTCCCAGGACCAGGGTCACAATCACTGTCAGTATGATGACGACGAGATTGAGGGAAAGGATTGCGGGCAGGAACTGAGCCTTGGCGGTCCAGCCAAGCCATTTGTAGACGACACCTGCCGGGTCGAGGAAAAGGACTGTGATGGCAATGAAGAACACCGCAGCCAGGATTATACGGATTTTTCTGAGCATATTTGTTGTTATGATAATGCGGTTAAGGTATTAAATAACTGAGACTTTTCCAACCGGGGCGTCGGATTTAAGACAAATTATGATGTTTTTGGCTGGTTCTCTGGGCCAGGATGACGCCGGCGATAACTATGGCGATGCCGAGGATCTGCAGTGGACTGAAGGTTTCGATGCCAATGAAGTATGAGGCGACGGCTGAAACGATGGGTATTGTGGCGGCGAAGATGCAGGCTCTTGTGATGCCTATATGTTTCAAGGCATAGACGTAGCAGCTGAATGCGCCGCACGAGCACAGGACGGCAAGGCAGAGCAGCGGCTCTATGGCCGGCGACCTGAACATGTTGACTACAGGAAAATCGCCCTTCGTGGCCAGGAAGAACGGCAGGAAGAAGATGCTCCCTATGAAGAACAGCCATGTGTTTATGGTTATGGCTGAATAACTGTCCACCAGCTTGCGCAGGGTGATGGAATAGCCGCAGGACGACAGCACGGCCAGCATGAGCAGGGCGATGCCCCACCAGTATACCGCTGCTCCTGAGTTCTTCTCGATGACCATCAGCACTGCGCCAGGGACGGTCAGCAGCACGCCCAGCTTCGCAATGGCCGGCACTTTCGTCTTGTAGAACAGCATGTCGGCGAACATGGTGAACACCGGGATGATGGCGATGATCAGGGCGCTGAGGGTGGGAGAAGCAGTGGCTTTGATGCCGAAAGTTTCACCTATAAAATATAGGAAGGGCTCGAAGAAGGCCAGCAGCAGGAAATATTTGATGTCCTTGCGTGCTATTTTCAATTTCGCGCCGACGGCGAGTGATATGACCGCCATGCCGACTGTTGCGAGGACCATCCTCACGAAGATCAGCACGAAAACCGGGATCTGCTGGCGGCCTGCGAGCTGCTGGGTCCATATAAAAGACAGTCCCCAGCATAACTCGGCGAAAACAATGGCTACGTATGACTTGAAAGAAGTTTTCACTATGTAAGTATTCCGAACTCGCCCAGATAAGTGTCCTTGAATCCGAGGAAATAAAGGACGCCGTCGATGCCTATGGTGTTGATGGACTGTTGTGCGCCTGCTACGACCCTGGGCTTGGCGTGGAAGGCTATGCCGAGACCTGCGGTTGACAGCATGGGCAGGTCGTTGGCTCCGTCACCGACAGCTATGGTCTGGGCCAGGTTGACCTTCTCGCCCTGGGCTATGAGCCTGAGCAGGTCCGCTTTCCTTCGACCGTCGACTATTTCTCCGACATATCTTCCGGTAAGTTTGCCGTCAGCCCCCACCTCCAGTTCGTTGGCGTAGACATAGTCTATGCCGTAGCGGTGCTGAAGGTATTCACAGAAAAATGTAAAGCCGCCGGAAAGGATAGCTATCTTATATCCGCATGTCTTGAGGACCGACATCAGACGGTCGACTCCTTCGGTCATGGGCAGATGCGCAGCAATGTCGTGCATCACGCTTACGTCCAAACCCTTAAGAAGGGCAACGCGGCGCTCGAAACTCTCTCTGAAGTCGATCTCCCCGCGCATGGCTTGTTCTGTTATGGCGGCGACTTGCCTGCCGACTCCATTACGGGCGGCAAGTTCGTCGATACATTCTGTCTGAACGAGGGTGGAATCCATATCGAAACATATCAGACGTCTCATCCTGCGGTACATGTCATCCTTCTGAAAAGAGAAGTCGAAGCCCATTTCGGGAGACAGTTTCATCAGCTCAGACTGGAGTTTCTCGCGGTCCTTCAGAGTACCTCGCACTGAAAACTCGATGCAGGAACGGACGTTGTGCACAGGGTTGCGCAGGCTCATGCGGCCGGTCAGGCGACGTATGTTGTCGATATTGAGACCGTGGCTGGCCACTACCTTGGATGCGGCTTCTATCTGTGTGGCGCCTATGCTTCGGCCGAGAATGGTAAGGATATATCGGTTCTTGCCCTGGCGTCCGACCCACTCTTCGTATTCATCGTCGGTGACCGGAGCGAATCCTATGGTGACACCGAGCTCCGTCGCCTTGAAGAGGAGTTCCTTCATTATTCTCCCGGAATTGTTTTCATCTATCCTGATGAGTATGCCCATCGTCAGGGAAGAATGGATGTCAGCCTGGCCTATGTCGAGAATCTGTGCGTTGTACTTCGCCAGTATCTCCATGACATCAGCGGTCAGCCCGGAGCGGTCTTTGCCCGCAATGCGTATCAGAATCTGTTCGTATGCCATAATACAGCGTTACTTTGTCTGGGACCTGAATGGTTGTCTGCCATACGGGAGACAAAGATAACGATTCTCGTGAATTTCCCGTCTGGGGTGCGGGATTGTCGCAATTATATACCTTTTTGTATTTGGTGCTTGTTATTGACGGCGGTAAATGGTAAATTTGGAACGTCAAAAAAGCGCCTATATGAAAAAACTTCTATTTCTGTCTCTCATGCTGGCGATTGTCGCCTCATGTAATCAATCTTCAAAACCTGACCTGAAACTGAACGACCTCGAGTATTTCGAGACTCAGGGCGTGAACGTCTGGGTTTACAGCAACCTTTTCACCGGCGGTTTCAACGATGAGAAAAACTCCGGAATTGAAATTATCCACCACGGTGTGAGGACTGTCCAGGGCGGTGCCATAAGGCTCAGCAATACTCCTGAGCAGTGGGACCTTGTCCCGAGCACTCCTTCCAGGACCGTCAACAAGGATGACAATTCAATTGAAGTAGCCCTGCGTTACGATCAGTTCGATTTCGATTCCCGTATCATCGTCACAGGTAAAGGCGATGAAGTTGAAATAGCTGTTTATCTCGATAAACCCGTGCCCGCCGAGCTTGAAGGCGACGCCGGTTTCAACCTCGAATTCCTGCCGTCACAGTACTGGGCCAAGACCTATATCATGGACGGCAAGTATGACCGCTTCCCGCGCTATGTTGCCAGCAACACCGTTGCAAGGCCCAACGAGGAGAAAGTGGTGCAGTATCGCGGCTACAAGACATACGACGACCGCGGCACAGGTGAATTTGTGGATCCGCTGCCTCTGGCTCAGGGTCGTGACATCATCATGGCTCCCGACGCTCCGGAGCGCATGATCGAGATCAAGTCTGCAGACGCCGACATGATGCTTTACGACGGCCGCGTTATCGCCCAGAACGGCTGGTTCGTGCTCCGCAGCCTTCTTCCTGCAGGCAAGACCGGCAAAGTCCTGACATGGACCGTCAAACCTCATGCTATACCCGGCTGGATCCGCGAGCCGAATATCGGATTCTCGCAGATGGGTTATCAGCCCGACCAGCCCAAGGTGGCCGTTATCGAGCTTGACAAGAAAGACAAGGTGAGAAGCACCGCTTCTATCTACAAAGTCGATGAAGACGGCAGCGTAAGCAAGGCATTCACCGGCAATGTAAAGGAATGGGGTCCTTACTATAAATACAACTACGTTAAGTTCGACTTCTCTGACGTGAAGAAGCCCGGCGTATACTATATCGAATATAACGGTGTAAAGACCAACAACTTCATCATAAGCGACGACGTTTACGGCCACATCACTGACGCCACCAGCGACGTGTGGATCCCTATCCACATGAACCACATGACTGTGAACGAAGGTTACCGCATCTGGCACGGCGAGCCTTTCAAGGAGGGCTATCTCCAGGCTCCGGTCAACACCAACCACTTCGACCTGCACTCTCAGGGCCCGACTACCGACACCAAGTTCAAACCGCTCGAGCTCATCCCCGGCCTGAATGTCGGCGGATACTTCGATGCCGGCGATTTCGACATCGAGACTGGCTCCAACATCAGCGTAGTGTCCAACTTGGTCAATCTCTGGGAGAGTTTCCATCCTATGCGTGACGAAACCTTCGTGGACGAGGACCAGCGCTATGTAGACCTGCACCGTCCGGACGGAATTCCTGACGTGCTGCAGTACATCCGCCACGGCGTGCTGAACCTTCTCGCGCAGGCTGAAATCATCGGCCACATGTCTCAGACTCTGTCCAACTCAGTCCTCGACAACTACCATCACCTCGGCGACGCTGCCGCTATCACCGACGGTCTGCACTACGACCCGAGGCTGAAGCCTTACCAGAAGTCTGCTGACGGCAAGTCAAGCGGTACTCCCGACGACATGTGGGCATTCACCAGCCGCAACCCCGGCTCTGACTTCAATGCTGCCACAATGTTTGCTGCTGCCAGCCGCGCCCTCGCCGGTTTCGACGACAATCTGGCTGCAAGGTGCCTCAAGGAGTCGAAGAGGCTTATGAAGGAGTCTAACGAGCTTATGGCCCAGCAGGCTGCCAGAAGGGCTGCCAACCCGAATTTCCCGGGCGGAAACCGCAGGATGGGCAACAACATGGCTACAAATCTCCAGCTCTATGTTTCTACAAGGGAGCAGAACTACCTCGACGAGTTCGTAAATCAGATCTGGCCGGCTCTCGACCGCAACGTCCAGTCTTCAATCAATACCGCTCTCAACGCTGTGCCTTATCTTGATGCTTCTTACAAAGAGAAGCTGCGTCCTTACGTTGAGCAGTACAAGGTATATCTCGACAGTCTCGAGTATGACAATCCTTACGGTGTTCCTATCGGACTTGGCAACTGGGCCGGCAGCGGCAGCGTTGTAAGCTATGGTACTACCGTCAGCTTCGCTGCTGAATACTTCCCGGACATCATCGACAAGAGCTATGCCTACAAGGCTGTCAATTATCTGTTCGGCTGCCACCCTTACCACAACTACTCTCTCGTGGCTGCAGTGGGTGCTACAAGGCCTAAGAGTGTGTTCTACGGCAACAACAGGGCTGACTTCTCGTTCATCCCCGGCAATGTCGCTCCGGGTCTGCTGTTCCGCCATCCGGACCACTTCGAGAACTACGACGACTGGCCCTTCCTCTGGGGACAGAACGAAGGTACCATCGCCGGCAATACCAGCTACCTGATCTTCGGATCTGTCTTCAAAGATCTGGTGCAGTAATAGAACTTCGATAACGACTGCCCTCCTTACGGCTCTCGGGCAAATTGCTTGGCGAATAGAAAAGATATTCGCTACGCAATTTCCCTCCGCCAGGAGGGCAGTCGTTATAAGAAAAACTAATTTGCCGGGTGAAATTTCAGGATCGTCTCCTGCCATTTGCGGGTGTCGATATGCGTATAGATCTCGGTCGTGAGTATTGACTCATGACCGAGCATTTCTTGTACCACCCTCAAATCGGCGCCGTTCTCTACCATGTGCGTCGCAAATGAATGGCGGAACGTGTGCGGTGAGATCTCTTTGTGGATGCCGGCGATCTCGGCCTGCTCCTTGACGATCAGGAACACCATCTCGCGAGTCATCTTGCGGCCGCGCCGGTTCAGAAAGAGGATGTCCTCGGAGTTCTTTTCGACAGGCCAGTGGCGGCGGATGTCCATCCAGAAGCCCACGGCCTTGACGGCGGGCTCTCCCACGGGGATGAGCCGCTGCTTGTTGCCCTTGCCGATGACACGGATGAAACCTTCGCCGAAGAAAAGATCGCTGATGCGCAGGCTGACCAGCTCGCTGACGCGCAGGCCGCAGCTGTACAGCATCTCGAGGATGGCTCGGTTGCGGTGGCCCTGAGGCTTACTGAGATCCACGGAATCCAGAATTGCAGCCACTTCCTCCACCGACAACACGCTGGGCAGGTGCTTCTGCATCTTCGGTGCGTCCAGCATGTCGCAGGGATTGTCCTTGATGGCGCCTTCGTCGTCCAGATATCTGAACAGAGACTTTATGGAGCTGATGGCCCGGGCCTGGGAGCGTTTTGACATGCCGGCCGCGGACAGGGATTCAACGTAAGCAGTAAGGTCCGGCCCCGTTATGTCTTCCACCGCAGTGATTCCTTTCTGACTGAGATGGTCCAGCAGGGCGGCTACGTCTCGGCTGTATGCGGCGACGGTGTTGGCCGACATGGAACGCTCCAGCTTTAGATAAGAGCGGAAGTCGCTGAGTATTCCGTCGAAGCCCTTCCTGCTCATGGATGCATCTTTTTGTATTCCTTGCAGCAGGCAGTCAGACCGCAGCTGTCGCATTTGGGATTCCGGGCAGTGCAGGTGTAGCGGCCGTGCAGGATCAGCCAGTGGTGGGCCTTAGGGCGCAGGCCGGCGGGAATGTTGTCAGTAAGATCTTTCTCCACTGCCAGCGGTGTGCTGCCTTTCGACAGGCCGATGCGGCGGGCCACCCTGAACACATGGGTGTCCACTGCGATCACGGGCTTGTCATATACGATGGCCATCACTACATTGGCAGTCTTGCGGCCGACGCCGGGCAGCTGCTGCAACTCCTCGTGGGTCGACGGCACGACACCGCCGAAACGCTCGCAGAGCATCTTTGCCATCTCAATCAGATGTGTGGCTTTACTGTTCGGATACGAAACCGACTTTACCAGCTGGTAGACCTCATCGAACGATGCGGCCGCCAGGGCCTGTGGGGTGGGGAAGCTGGCGAAAAGGGCAGGGGTGACCATGTTCACCCTTTTGTCGGTGCACTGGGCGGAAAGAATCACCGCCGTCAGAAGCTGGAACGGACTGTCGAAGTGCAGCTCCGATTCAGCTATCGGCATGCTGGTCTGGAACCAGTCAATGACTTGCTGATAGATCTTTTTCACTTAGATTTCTATGTCAAGATCGATTGCGCCGGAAACTTCTTCCTTGCAGGTATTGTCGGCGCAGAGGAATACCCTGCCCGGATACTGCTTGAGAAGGTTCTGGTTGTGGGTGACCATTATGATGGCAGTGTGGTTGCTCTTGTTGATCTCGTAGAGGAGGTCCATGATTCCCTTCGCGGTCTCATTATCGAGGTTGCCGGTGGGCTCGTCGGCCAGGATGAGCTCGGGACTGTTGAGCAGGGCGCGGGCTATGGCCACCCTCTGCTGC
>JAFYZI010000037.1 GCA_017548725.1 Bacteroidales bacterium | reverse complement strand
CTTCATCATTATCAGGTTGGTGACGCCGTTGATCATGACGGTGTATTTCAAAGCCACGAGGTCGAGCCAGCCGGTGCGGCGGGGACGGCCTGTGACAGCGCCGAATTCATAGCCTTTCTTTCGCAGCTCTTCGCCGGTGGCGTCAAATAGCTCGGTGGGGAAGGGGCCGCTGCCCACGCGGGTGCAGTATGCCTTGAAGATGCCGTAGACTGAACCGACCCTACCGGGAGCGAGGCCGAGGCCTGTGCAGGCGCCTGCGCAGACTGTGTTGGAAGAGGTGACGAAGGGGTATGAGCCGTAGTCGATGTCGAGCATGCTGCCCTGGGCACCTTCGGCCAGGATGGCCTTGTCGCCTTTCAGACATTCGTCGGTAAAATATTCAGCGCTGATGAGCTTGAAGCTCTTGAGGTATTCGATGGCGTCGAACCATGCGGCTTCCATCTCTGTCACGTCGCAGCTGTAGTTCAGCTGGCGGAGCATCTCGAAATGCTTGTCGCGGAGCTTCTCGTAGCGGCTGCGGAAATCTGCGGCGAGGATGTCGCCGACACGCAGGCCGTTGCGGGCGATCTTGTCGGTATAGGTCGGGCCTATGCCCTTGAGGGTGGAACCTATCTTGGAAGCGCCTTTGGCAGCCTCCTGGGCGGCGTCGAGCATGCGGTGGGTGGGGAGGATCAGATGGGCCTTCTTGGCAACCACCAGCCTGTCGCGGATGGCTACGCCGCAGGCGTTGATGTTCTCGCATTCCTCACGGAACGTCACGGGGTCCAGAACCACACCGTTGCCTATAATATTAATGGTATCCTTGCGGAACACGCCTGAAGGGATGCTGCGCAGGACGAATTTCTTTCCTTCGAAGTGAATGGAGTGGCCGGCGTTGGGACCGCCCTGGAAACGGGCAATCACCGGATAGGAACCTGCAAGGACGTCCACGACCTTGCCCTTTCCTTCGTCGCCCCATTGCAATCCGAGAACTACATCGAGTTTCTTCATATAATGATGGTTTATTTACCTGAAAATGTCTTCTTTATCCTTAATGTCCTTGATACGGAGCTGGATGTTGGCAAGGCCGCGGTAGTAGTTTTCCGCTATCGAGTAGCAGATGTCCACGGGGTTGCCGGAGTGCAGATGTTCGAAATGATTTGACTTGTTGAACGCGATGGCCGATATCGGCAGGTAGGCCGAGTCTTCCTGGATCAGCTCGAGCTTGAGGTGGCCGTTGTCGCTGCCCACCTTGCGGCCGTTGCCGTTGTCATATACGTTCTCGGATATGAACACGGGAGACTGGTTGCCGGGGCCGAAGGGCTGGAACTGCTTGAGCACGCGGAAGAACTTGGGAGTTATCTGCTTGAAGTCGAGGTAGGTGTCGATGTTGACGATAGGAGTGAGCATGTCGTCGTCTATCATCTTCTCAACTGTGTCCTCGAAGCGGCGGGTGAACTCTGGCAGCTTCTCCTCCCTCATGGTGAGGCCGGCTGCGTACATGTGTCCGCCGAAGTTCTCCAGCAGGTCCGAGCAGGACTCGATGGCCTCATAGAGGTCAAAGCCAGCGATGGAGCGGGCCGAGCCGGTGATGTAACCGTTGGATTTCGTAAGGACGATGGTGGGGCGGTAGTAGGCCTCTACAAGTCGGGAGGCCACGATGCCCACGACGCCTTTGTGCCATGACGGGTTGTAGACGATGGTGGACTTCTTGCCGTCATAGGCCGGGTTGTTGCGCACCATGTTCACAGCCTCGTATGTGATCTCGCGGTCGATGCTCTTGCGCTCGTTGTTGTGCTCGTTTATCTCGTCGCCGATTTTGCGGGCGTCTTCGTCATTGCGGCAGATAAGCAGGTCCACGGCAGTCCTTCCGGACTCCATACGGCCGGCGGCGTTGATGCGGGGGCCGATCTTGAAGACGATCTCGTCTATGGTGATGACGTGCTTGTCGAGGCCGGAGAGCTTGATGATCGACTGCAGGCCCTTGCGGGGATTGGAGTTGAGCCGCTTGAGGCCGTAGTAGGCCAGGATGCGGTTCTCGCCGGTTATCGACACGAGGTCGGAGGCGATGCTGACGGCCAGCAGGTCGAGCAGCTCCAGGACATTCTCCTTGGAGATGTTGTAGGTGGCCGCATAGGCCTGGGCCAGCTTGAATCCCACACCGCAGCCTGACAGGTCGTCGAAGGGGTAGGTGCTGTCGGTCCTCTTCGGGTCGAGCACAGCCACTGCCGGCGGAAGCTCCACATCGGGCAGGTGGTGGTCGCAGATTATGAAGTCGATGCCGCGGTCATTTGCATATTTGACCTTCTCGATGGCCTTGATGCCGCAGTCGAGGCAGATGATCAGCGTGCATTTCTTCTTCACCGCCCAGTCGATGCCCTTGTAGGAAACGCCGTAACCCTCGTCGTAACGGTCGGGGATGTAGTATTCCAGATTGTCAGTCACCTGGCTGAGGAAGGTGTACATCAGGGCTACTGCTGTAGTGCCGTCCACGTCGTAGTCGCCGTAGATGAGGATTTTTTCATGGCTCTCGACGGCTTTGTGGATCCTCTCCACGGCTTTGTCCATATCCAGCATAAGGAAGGGGTCGTGGAGCATCGACAGGTCGGGACGGAAGAACTCCATCGCATCTTCGTAAGTCGTGATACCGCGCTGTACGAGCAGATTGGCCAGAACCTGGTCGATGCCGAGCTCCTGCGCCAGCTGGCGCACGAGAGCCGGGTTGCCGGGCTCCTTAACTATCCACTTCTTTTCAGCTATCGGTGTCATAACGCACTTTCTGTCACAGTTTGCAAATATATCCATTATTTATTTCAAAAAAAAGGACTATTTTTGCCCAACTCAGATAAATTGTTAAAAATACACCGATTATGGAGAATATAGCACTCAACGAGCAGGAGCAGAACAGACGCGACTCCCTTGCAAAACTCAGGGAACTTGGCATTGAGCCGTATCCTGCCGCGGAGTATCCGGTCAACACTTCAAGCGCAGCCATCAAGGCCGGCTATGACGCAGAAAAAGGCAATTTCAACGATATAGTCATAGCGGGACGCATCATGAGCCGCCGCATCATGGGCGCTGCTTCGTTCATCGAACTGCAAGATGCAGAAGGCCGCATCCAGGTCTATGTCAAGAGGGACGAGATCTGCCCCGGCGAGGACAAGACCATGTACAACACAGTTTTCAAGAAACTGCTGGACATCGGCGACGTCATCGGCGTCACCGGCTATGCCTTCATCACCCAGACCGGACAGCTCTCCATCCATGCCAAGACCCTTACGGTGCTCAGCAAGAGCCTCCGTGTGCTTCCGATTGTGAAGACTGACGCAGACGGCACAGTTCACGACGGTTTCAACGACCCCGAGCTCCGCTACCGCATGCGCTATGTGGACATGATAGTCAACCCGCAGGTCAAGGAGACCTTCGAGAAGAGGGCTAAGATAATCGCCACCATGCGTGAGTATTTCAACGAGAACGGCTGCCTCGAGGTCGAGACCCCGATCCTCCAGCCGATCCCCGGAGGTGCCACTGCAAGGCCTTTCGTCACCCATCACAACACCCTCGACATCCCTCTCTACCTCAGGATCGCGAACGAGCTTTACCTCAAGAGGCTGATCGTCGGAGGCTTCAACGGAGTTTACGAGTTCGCCAAGGACTTCCGCAACGAAGGCATGGACCGCACCCACAACCCCGAGTTCACCTGCATGGAGATATACGTAGCCTACAAGGACTACAAGTGGATGATGCGCTTCGTTGAGACCATGCTCGAGAAGATTGCCGTCGCCACCAACGGATGCACCAAGTTCGACGTATGGGGCAACGAGATCGAGTTCAAGGCTCCTTACCGCCGCCTTCCGATGCTCGAGGCCATCAAGGAATATGCAGGCGTGGACATCGCCGGCATGAGCGAGGATGAGCTCCGCCAGATATGCAAGGACAAACATGTGCCCATCGACGAGTCGTTCGGCTACGGCAAGCTGGTGGACGCCCTCTTCGGTGAATTCTGCGAGAAGAATCTCATCCAGCCTACCTTCATCACCGACTATCCTGTCGAGATGTCTCCGCTGACCAAACGACATCGCGAGAATCCGGCCCTCACCGAGCGTTTCGAGCTCTTCGTGAACGGCAAGGAACTGGCCAACGCATACAGTGAGCTGAACGATCCCATCGACCAGCTGGAGCGCTTCGAGGCTCAGGCCCGTCTGAAGGCCAAAGGCGACGACGAGGCTATGTATATCGACATGGACTTCGTGCGTGCTCTTGAATATGGCATGCCGCCGACTTCTGGTCTCGGCATGGGTATCGACCGACTCACCATGTTCATGACCAACTCCCAGACCATCCAGGATGTGCTGTTCTTCCCCCAGATGCGCCCTGAGAAGACTCAGAGCCAGCAGGCTGAGGGAGATGCTCAGAAGGCATAGCCATGGAGATTACTTCCACTGCAAACCCCCGCATCAAGGAGCTGGTGCTGCTTGGCGAGAAGTCGCGCAGCAGACGGCAGGCGGGGCTGTTCGTGGTGGAAGGCCGCCGCGAGATTTCTGCTTGCCTTGCCGGAGGTTTCGTTCCCCGCACTGCTTATTTTTGTTCCCAGATTATATCCCTGGAAGAAGTTGAGGTTCTCTTCGGGTCTTCCTCCGTCGAGTTTGTTGGTATCTCTGAAAACGTCTATTCGAAAGTTGCTTACAGAGGTACTACCGAGGGCGTCGTGGCTGTCTTCGAGGCCCGGGAGCGCGGTTTGCAGAACATTAGTCTGCGTTCTGACGAGGCTCCGTTCGTGATAGTGCTGGAGTCTGTCGAGAAGCCCGGAAACCTGGGAGCAGTGCTGCGTACCGCAGATGCATCCGGGGCCGCTGCAGTTATTGTCTGCGACCCGCTGACTGATCTGTACAATCCCAATCTCATAAGGGCGTCGATAGGGGGAGTCTTCACCGTTCCGGTCGCCGCCTGCACTTCAGAGGAAGCCTGGGAGTGGCTCCACGCCGCCGGTTTCCAGATCCTGACGGCTCAGCTCCAGGATTCGTCACCATACTACGATATCGATTTCAGACGGCCGACAGCCGTGGTGTTCGGCACCGAGTCCACCGGACTTACGCCGTTCTGGAGGGAGAAGGCCGACCGTCATCTGCTGATACCGATGCTGGGCAAACTCGATTCCCTGAACGTGTCGACCTCCGTGGCGATAATCAGTTACGAAGCCGTCCGTCAAAAACAATCTTAGCTTATTATGCGTTTCGGTCTCATAGGTCATCCCATCAATCATAGTCAGAGTCCAGCGCTCTTCGCCGCCGCGTATCCTGGCGGGGAGCACAGCTACGAACTCATCGAAGAGCCTGATTTCGACAAGGCTTACGCCCGCTTCCTGGAGGGCTACGACGCCGTGAATGTCACGACTCCCTTCAAGGAAAAGGCTGCCGCTGCCGCCGATGTCGCCAACGATGTGGTTAAGGCCTGCGGCGCTTCGAATCTGCTGAAGAAGGAAGGGGGAGAGGTCCATGCTTACAACACCGACTATCTCGGCGTGCGGCGTGTACTGGAGGAACGTCAGGTCGCCGGTGACGTGCTGGTAGTAGGCTGCGGAGGCGCCGCTAAAGCTGCCGCGCTTGCCGCCGTCGATGCCGGGCACAATGTCATAGTCGCGAACCGTGAAGAAGTGCGCGCCGTCAGCTTCGTCGCCTCTAACATAGGCCGCCGCGGCTCCGCAACCATGCTCGCCGTCGGACTGCCGATGCTGCCTGCCGTGTTGCCCTCAGTCAGCTTCATAATCTACTGCGTGCCCGTTGCCATCCCGTCTCTCAACAACGAAACCCTCGCCGGCAAGACCCTCTTCGAGGCCAACTACCGTGCTCCGCAGTACTCCGCCGGCCACAGCTACGAATACATCCCCGGCGAAGTCTGGCTCGCCGCCCAGGGCGACGAAAGCTTCCGCCTGATGCTGGCGTAGCACACTTTTCCGCCGCTTTCCGCCAAAGTGTGCGCGGTCAATATGCTTTGCACAATCCTAAAATACCAGATTCCAGGCTGCGTCCTGGGCACGGGCGCTGTGGGAAGCATTCATCTTGCCGAAATTCCACTTCACCCCGAAGAGGATATATCGTCCCATGATGAGACGGTAGCTGTCTTCTTCGTAGTTGGCAGTGACGGTGTGGGTGAGATTCCGAGTCTGATTCAGAATATCGTTGACCCGGACGCTCAGGTTGAAGGCTCCGATGTTCTTGGAAATCTCGGCATTCCACTGCCATTCCGGCTGGCCGTAGCCTGCTGCGTATCCGCGATAGAACACGTAAGCAAGGTCTGAATTGAACTCGAATTCGTGCTTGGTAATGTATGAAGCGTTAGCATTGAAACGAGTGTCGAGCGTATTCATGTTCGCCTGAGGGTTCAGCGAATAGCGGGCTATGCGGCCAGAAGTGTTGGCACCCACGGTGACGTACCAGCGGCCGGGATTATACTTTACGGAGAACCCTGCAGAGGGGTTCAGGGTATGTGTACGACTCTCCGAGAAGCCGCTTTTTCCGCTGTAGAAGCGGTCGCCCTCGGCATTCCCCCAGAAATCTGCCATGAATGCAGAATAGTCGAAAGTCTCCTTGTCCAATGACG
>JAFYZI010000036.1 GCA_017548725.1 Bacteroidales bacterium | reverse complement strand
TCTGGTCCCATAGCTCAGTTGGTTAGCAGCACCTGACTCATAATCAGGGGGTCGTTGGTTCAAGCCCAACTGGGACCACGAAACACAAAAGCCACCTTTCGGTGGCTTTTTTTGTTTCGTGGTCCGGGACCACCTTTTTTACAGGGGGCCGGACGCCCCCTGAAACCCCTGCGGCGCAAAGCGCCGGTTATGGGGGATTTTTCGCTAAGCATCAGCAGAACGCAATAAAAAAAAGAGGGTTGCCTTACGACAACCCTCTTTAACGTTATTGCAATTACTATCTATTACCAACCAGGGTTCTGAACGAGGTTGGGGTTCTTGTCCATAACTGAAGTAGGATAAGGGAAGAACTCGTGCTGGCCGGCTTTGAAACCAACTTTCCAGCCTGCATCGATAGCAGCGTGAGTCTCTACAGTGTAGAAACGGCTGTTAGCCTCTGAACCATTCTCCCAGGTAACTTTCTCACCTGATTTAGGAGCACGGTGGAGTTTGTCGAAGAGTTTCGGAACAGACTGACCAGCCTGAGCTACTTTGCTAGTGTCGCCCCAGCGAACGAGGTCGAGCCAGCGGCAGCCCTCGAGCCACATCTCATAGCTCTTCTCTTTCTTGAGAACATCCATGTTGACAGAGGTGCTGATGGTCTTAGAACCTGCGCGCTGCTGGATCTGATTGATAGCCCAGAGAGCCTGGCCGTTGTCACCGCTCTGGAGGCAAGCCTCAGCGTAGAGGAGGAGAACCTCAGCATAACGCATGATAACGTTGTTGTTCAGACGAACGTTTGTACCATACTTGGCAACAGCGTCAGTTGAACGGACGAGCTGCTTGAACGGCAGCCAGAATGACTGACCATAAAGACCTTCCTGAGGATCGGCGATGCCGACGAGTTTAGAAGTCTTGCGCTCTTCGTATGAAAGGGCAGCGATTTCAGCATTGTTGTATTCCATGCCGTAAACAGCATCATCAATGTGGATGAGAGTAGCGTCGAAACGATATGAGTGACCGTCGTTAGCGAAGAACTCGTCGCCGAACCACTGGGGAACACCAAGTCCGCCCCAACCGTCAACACCACCAGTGTATTTACCCTGAGGTGAAGCACCGGCTACGAAGTGGTCGCTACGCCAGTTCCAGATGTTGGCTTCCATCCAGGTAGAACGCTGGTTGATACCACCCCATGCGCTGATACCTGCATTGTAATCGAGGTTGGCTTCGAAGATCTTTTCCTCGTTGCCGTCACCTTCGATGTGGAAGTTCTGCCAGTATTTATCACCGGGAACAAGGGCATATTTGCCAGAGTCGATAACTTTCTTGAGAGCTGATTTAGCACCTGCAGCATCACCTGCGAAGAGGAGAGCCTTGCCCTGGAGAGCCCATGCGAAGCCCTTGGTAACCTTAACGGCACCGTTCTTGTCGGTAGTGCTCTTGCGCTCGTCGAGGTCGGCGGCAGCAGTTTCGCACTCTTTAGCAATCCACTTGTAAAGATCGGTGTGTGACATCGGGTTATCAGGATCCTTATCAGCATTGTAAGGGAAACCGTCAGCGATCACATGGTCGATCATCGGAGGAGTGTTCCAGAGAGAGGTGAGGAGGAAGTAGATGTAAGCGCGCATTACGCGGGCCTCAGCTACAGCCCTCTTGGTAGTAGCAGTAACGCCACCTTCAGGAAGACCGTTCTTGAAGTTGTCGATAACAAGGTTGCAGGCATAGTTCGCGAGGAAGAGGCCAGTGTAGAAGTTACCGATAACCTCGTTACCAGAGTCATAGCGGAACTCGTCGAGAGCAGCCATGAAGTCGTTGTCACCGAAGTTAGAACCGGCAGCGTACATATCGTCACCGCAGTTGTTGAGGCAGGCTTTGAACGGAGTGTAGATAGCACCGTTACCGCGGCCGGGCACGTAAGTCACAAACCTTGCGTATGCAGCGGTCAAAGCGGCCTCTGCGTCAGCGTCGGTCTTGTAGAAAGTTTCATAAGCCGTAACACCTTTCTGGGGAATATCCAGACGGGATTCGTCGCAAGAAGCTGCGAAGAACACGATGGCGACGGCGAGAACAGAGAATAATATCTTTTTCATATTCATTCAGTATTAGGGGTTAGAATGTCAGGTTAACACCGAATACCATCTTCTTCATGGTAGGATAAGAACCTGAGTCGACACCACGTGAAGTAGAGTTGTTGTAAGAAGCAGTTTCAGGATCTGCGCCAGGATACTTCGTGAAAGTGAAGTAGTCGTCCATAGAAACGAAGAGACGGAGGTCGCTGATGAGAGCCTTCTGAGTAAGTCTTCTCGGGAAAGTGTAACCGAGCTGGATCTGTTTGATCTTGAAGAATGAGCCGTCGAAGATGCAAGCGTCAGAACTGAAGAAGTCCCAGCTAGCAGCAACCTGTTTCATATCAGGATACTTGGCAGTTGACTTCTCAACGTTCGGGTTGCCCCAAGAGTTCTTCCAGTAAGTGGTGAGGCTGTTAACTTTCGGACGGTCGGCAGAAACCATCAAGTTGTAGATTTCGTTGCCGGCAACACCGGTACCGAATACTACGAGGTCGAAGCCCTTGTATGCGAGGTTGACAGTGATACCGTAGGTGAGGTTAGGAATACCTTCGCCGAGGTAAACTTTATCATTGTCGGTAACAGTTGCAACTGATTTGCCGTCTTTGTCAAGATACTTCGGAGCACCAGTAGCCTGGTCTACACCGTCATATTTGAAACCGCGGAAATACCAGATAGGATAGCCCTGCTCGAAAGCAGTCTGCAGTTTCTCGTTCAGACCGCTTACAGGGTCCTGAGTCAGACGGTCGAGGAGAGCGTGCACCTCGAGAACCTCATTGTGGAGAGTTGAGAGGTTGGCGTTTACGCTGTAAGCGAAGTCGCCGATCTGATCTTTCCATCCGAGTTCGAACTCGAGACCGGTATTGAGCACCTTACCAGCATTTACAGTGGTAGATGATACACCGATTTCAGGCAGAGGAGCGATAGATACGAGGAGGTCGTTGGTGAACTTCCTGTACCAGTCAGCAGTGAAGGTCAAGCGGTTGCGCAGGAAGCGTGCATCGAGACCGAAGTCGAGCTGCTCTGAAGTCTCCCATTTCAGGTCAGGGTTGGCGAGACCTGAAGGCCTTGAACCGTAGCTAGGACGACCGTCGCCGGCAGCGAGGTCATACTGATACATTTCACCGTTCAGGGTGATAGAAGTAGAGTAGCGATATCCGCTCAATACGTTGATGTTACCGTTGATACCCCAGCTTCCACGAAGTTTCAGGAATGAAACGGCGTCGCGGTTTACGTTATCTCTGAACCAAGGTTCGTTGCTGATAGTCCAACCAGCAGATACTGAAGGGAAGTAACCCCAGCGTGCCTGCTTAGACAGTTTAGATGAGTCGTATGCGTCAGCACGGAAGTTAGCCTGGATGTTATAGCGGTTGTCGAAGCCGTACTGCAGACGACCGTAGTATGACAGCTGAGCTGATACTGAAGGAGCGTTGCCGACAGACTTGGTAGCGTCAGAAGTCAGGTAGTCGATGTAACGGAAGTTCTCGTCATAACCTTTGAGGATATCCGGACCGCTTGAAGAGATGCTGGCGTTATCGCTGTGGCTCTCGGTATAAGACATACCGACCATGGCGCCGACAGTGTGCTTGCCGAAGGTCCTGAGGTAGTTTGCGAAGTTCTCCCACTGATAGTAGTAGCTGGTGTTGACGTTGGCTGAGATAGAGTAGTTCTTATCGTTGGCCATAGCAGTCAGCCAGTAAGGAGTTGAATAGCTGTGAGAGTTGCCGTCAGCAATCCTGTAACCGAAGCGGGAAGTGATAGTCATACCGTTGAAGGGCATCAGGTTAGCGGCAAGAGTACCGCGGATGTTGATACCGCCCTGTGAGCTGTCGGTCTTATCCCTCTGGAACAACGGGTTACCGGTAGCCTCTTCCAGATACTTAGAAGTACCGTAGAAGTCATTATTGTGGAGGGGATCCCTAGGAATAGGGTCGCCGGCTGCGTAGTGCTCCTGCATTCCACCAGGAGTATCCTCAAGTCTTGAAATATAAGGAGGAGTCAGAGGGTCGATAGATACGACTGAGTTCAGCACTGAACCGTATCCTGAAGAAACTGACTTGCGGCTCCATTTCTCGAATGAAGTGTTGCTTGATACGTTGAACCATTTGAACAGCTGGTAGTCAGCGTTGATCTGAGCAGTGAGACGTTGGTAGACATCTTTCTTGCCGACAACGATACCATCATCGTTCACATAGTTGAGAGCAGTCAGGAAGTGACCTTTATTGTTACCACCCTGGATGGTGATACCGTGCTGGATAGCCCAGCTGGGCTGGAAGGTAGCGTCATACCAGTTGGTGTCAGTGCCATTGTAACCGTTAGCCTTCAGGAGTTCATCGCTGAGGTTACCGATATAGGTCTGATACTCGATGTAATCCTTGGCGCCGAAGATTTCAGCTTTCTTGCCAAGTGACTGGAGAGTGAAACGACCGTTGTAGGTGATGTGGGCAGTACCGTTGTTGGCGGCACCGGTCTTGGTGGTGATCAGGACAACACCGTTACCGGCCTGAGCACCGTAGATGGCTGCTGAGGCGGCGTCCTTCAGGACTTCCATAGACTCGATCATTGAAGGGTCGAGGTACTGGATGTTGTCAACCTTCAAACCGTCGACGATCAAGAGGGGTCCGATAGAACCAGAGTTTGAAGAATAACCACGGACACGGATGCTGGCACCTTCACCAGGGGCACCAGAAGTGTTGAGAACCTGGATACCGGCAGCCTTACCTTGGAGAGCTGCTGCGGCGTCAGTAGTAGAACGGTTGACGAGGTCGTCAGAACGTACTGATGCTACAGCGCCGGTGAGGTCGCTCTTTTTCTGGACACCGTAACCGATAACGACTGTCTCTTCAAGGAACTCGCTGTCCTCTTCGAGAGTAACGTCAATTACAGAACGTCCTGCAACAGATACGGTTTGTGATACGTAACCGATGCATGAGATGGAGATGTTTGCACGGTCGGGAACAGAGAGACGCCAGGTACCGTCCATATCTGTTGCGGTACCCATACTAGTCTGGCCGACTACAACGACAGACGCGCCTGCTACAGGCTCGCCATTGCCGTCAACAACCTTTCCGCTTACAAGCCTGTTCTGGGCAAAAGAAACAAAGCCCATCAACAAAGCAGCAAGGCAGAGGGTTGCTTTCATTAGAAAAGTTTTTCTCATAGGTTTTTGTAATTGTAGGTTAAATTATGTTAGGTGATAAATAGGCTAGGTTTTGTCTTATTATTTATAATAGGTATAAATTTTATCGTTTTTTGTCAGATTGGTATAATTGATGATAAAGGTAAGCACTTTTTTGACAACAAATGCAAATTATAAACAAAAAGTGACATACAATAAATAATAAAGGGGGCTGCCATGGCGGCAACCCCCTTTATATTTTGTCATATTTTATTTCGTTATTCCCAGCCCGGATTCTGTTTCAGACCGGTTCCGGTCTCAGGATTCCAGGGGTTGAGCTCGATGACGTCGAACGGGAAAGGATAGAGTTCATGCTTGCCTACAAGAACTCGTCGTCGAGGTAAGGAGTCTTGTCGTGAGCCTTGAATGCAAGTGCCTTGGGAGCGTCGCCCCAGCGTACGAGATCGAGGAAGCGGGTGCCTTCCCATGCCAGCTCGAACCATTTCTCATGCTTGAAACGATGATTAAAAGGAAGAAAAAAACCATAAAAAAGCAACGGATTTGACGGAGTAGATATTATTGCTAACTTCGCGGCGTCTTGTAATAAAAGGTACAGTCTGATGGTTGGAAATGACAGAAGCCTTAGAAGAGTGGTAGTTACCGGGATGGGAGTTGTCTCTCCTTCCGGGAATGACATTGCGACCTTCTGGAACAATATCACGGCGGGCAAGTGCGCTATCGTGCCGCTCGAAGGTTTCGAAGATACACCGCTGCCGGTCCATGTGGCCGGTGTGGTGAAGGACTTCAACCCTCTGGACTTCGGCATGACCGCCAAGGAGGTGAAGCGCAGTGACCGTTTCAGCCAGATGGCTGAGGCGGCGGCTACCCAGGCTCTGGCTTCATCAGGCATAGTGGCCGGCGAAACCGTGGCGCCGGAGCGTTTCGGAGTTTATGTGGCTTCGGGCATCGGCGGCCTCAACACCCAGATCCGTCAGACAAAACTGATGATGGAAGAAGGCGCCGCATGGATTTCTCCCATGTATATACCTATGGTGATCTCTAACATCGCCGGCGGCAACATCGCTATGAAATACAACGCCCAGGGCCCCTGCATCACCCACGTCAGCGCCTGTGCCTCAAGTACCAACTCTATCGGAGAGGCTTACACAGCCATCCAGAGCGGCCGCGCCGATGCAATCCTGGCCGGCGGAAGCGAGTCTGTCATCAACGTCATGGCTATCGCAGGTTTCGCCAATATCAAGGCCCTGTCGCCGGAGACCGACCCCATGAAAGCCAGCCTGCCGTTCGACAGCCGCCGCAAGGGGTTCGTGATGGCTGAGGGCGCCGGCATGCTCATGATGGAGGAATACGGGCATGCGAAAGCCCGCGGTGCGAATATAATTGCTGAAATCGTCGGCTACGGCTGCACCTGCGACGCTTACCACCTTACTGCGCCCAGGCCGGACGGCACTGCGGCTGCAAGGGCCATGAAGGCAGCTCTCGACGAGGGCGGCTACGAAGCGGGGGAGAACCTCTATGTCAACGCCCACGGCACCGGCACCCACTATAACGACCTGGCGGAGACCAAGGCGCTCAAGCTTGCCCTAGGAGAAGAAGAGGCCCACAGAGCTTCCATCAGTTCGTCCAAGTCGATGACCGGCCACATGCTCGGCGCAACCGGAGCTGTCGAAGCCATAGTTTCTGTGCTGGCCCTCCGCGACGGAATCGTGCCTCCCACAGCAGGTCTCGAAGATCCCGACCCAGGCTGCGACCTGGACTACACCCCTTTGAAGGCAGTGAAGCGCAATCTCGACATTGCCCTTTCAAACTCTCTCGGCTTCGGCGGCCACAATGTCTGCGTGACCTTCCGGAAAATCGGCAGCAGATAGCAAATCGCCTTTCTGCACCACTGGCGAGCCGTTGTTTATTAATTGTTGAAAAGTAAAAAATGAGCGGTAGCCGGGGACTGATTTGATTGTATTAACTTGCAATGAAAATCCCCGATACACTAAAACTATATATATTCTTCATCTTTTTGTATGGAAGCTACAAGTCAGTTCTCAATTACAAAACGCGACGGCAAGTTAGAGAAATTCTCCCTTGACAAAATCATGAACGCCATCATCAAGGCGTTCGACTCAGTGCAGGAACCCATTGACCTCGGAGTCCTGAGCAAGATTCTGGCCCACCTCGACATGTACGAGGGCGTCAAGGTCGAAGACATCCAGAACCAGGTCGAAGAGAGCCTTATGAAAGAGGGCTACTACAAAGTAGCCAAGTCTTTTATCCTCTATCGCCAGAGTCACCAGGAAGACCGCGACCTGACCAGCAAGATGCAGTTCCTCGCCGACTACTGCGAGGCTTCTAACGCCGCCACCGGTTCGAAGTTCGACGCCAACGCCAACGTTGAGCACAAGAACATCGCGACCCTCATCGGCGAGCTTCCCAAGAGCAACTTCATCCGCCTCAACCGCCGTCTGCTCACCGACCGCATCAAGAAGATGTACGGCAAGGAGCTGGCCGACAAATACCTCGACCTGCTCGGCAAGCACTTCATCTACAAGAACGACGAGACCAGCCTTGCGAACTACTGCGCTTCCATCACTATGTACCCCTGGCTTATCGGCGGCACCGCTTCCATCGGCGGCAACTCTACCGCTCCGACCAACCTCAAGAGCTTCTGCGGCGGATTCATCAACATGGTGTTCATGGTGAGCTCTATGCTCAGCGGCGCCTGCGCCACTCCGGAGTTCCTCATGTACATGAACTACTTCATCGAGAAGGAGTACGGCAAGGACTACTGGAAGACCCCCGACAAGGTCGTCGACCTCTCTACCAAGCAGCGCACCATCGACAAGATGATCACCGACTGCTTCGAGCAGGTTGTTTACTCAATCAACCAGCCGACCGGAGCCCGCAACTACCAGGCAGTTTTCTGGAACATATCATATTACGACAAATATTACTTCAAGAGCCTGTTCGACAATTTCTACTTCCCGGACGGCACACAGCCCGACTGGGACGGCCTGAACTGGCTTCAGAAGCGCTTCATGAAATGGTTCAACGAAGAGCGTCTGAAGACCATGCTCACCTTCCCCGTAGAGACCATGGCTCTGCTCACCGAGAATGACGAGTGCAAGGACAAAGAATACGGCGAGTTCACAGCTCAGATGTATTCCGAGGGCCACTCGTTCTTCACCTACATGAGCGACAACGCCGACTCCCTGAGTTCTTGCTGCCGTCTGCGCAACGAGATCCAGGACAACGGCTTCTCTTACACACTCGGCGCCGGCGGTGTCAGCACAGGCTCCAAGAGCGTGCTCACCATCAACATCAACCGCACTATCCAGTATGCTGTCAACAACAATCTGGACTACCTGCAGTATCTCGGTGAGATCACTGACATCTGCCACAAGGTGCAGACCGCTTACGACGCCAACCTGAGGGATCTGAAGAGCAAGGGCATGCTGCCGCTCTTCGACGCCGGCTACATCAACATGAGCCGCCAGTACCTCACCATCGGTGTCAACGGTATCGTCGAGGCTGCTGAATTCCTCGGCATCAAGATCACCCCGAACGAAGAGTACAAACGCTTCGTGCAGGGCGTCCTCGGTGTCATCGAGAAGTTCAACAAGCAGTACCGCACCAAGGACCTCATGTTCAACTGCGAGATGATCCCCGCAGAGAACGTGGGCGTCAAGCATGCCAAGTGGGACCGCGAGGACGGCTATTTCGTTCCGCGCGACTGCTACAACTCTTACTTCTACGTAGTGGAGGACGACTCCCTGAACATCATCGACAAGTTCAAGCTGCACGGCACCCCGTACATCGAGCACCTCACCGGCGGCTCGGCCCTGCACATGAACCTCGAGGAGCATCTGTCCAAGGAGCAGTATCTCCAGCTGCTCAAGGTGGCTGCCCACGAAGGCTGCAACTACTTCACATTCAACATTCCGAACACGATCTGCAACGACTGCGGCCACATCGACAAGCGCTATCTGCACGAATGCCCCGTATGCCACAGCAAGAACGTGGACTACATGACCCGCATCATCGGGTATCTCAAACGCGTAAGCAACTTCTCGGCTGCCCGCCAGGCAGAGGCTGCCCGCAGGTTCTACTATGCGCCGAAGAAGGAAATAGTAGCCAAGTGATGTTGAAATATGTGAACACAAGCGTGGTTTTCCTGGAGATCCCAGACGAAACCACGCTTTCTATTAATATCTCCAACTGTCCCAACCGCTGCCCCGGCTGCCACAGCGAATACCTGTGGGAAGACATCGGCGCCGAGCTGGACGAAGCCGCCATCGACGAGCTTGTGGCCACAGTGCGCCGCGACATCACCTGCGTGTGCTTCATGGGCGGCGATTCCGACCTGGTGCGGCTCCAGCAACTGGCGGACTATGTCCATGAGCGCTACCCGGAGTACAAAGTGGGCTGGTACAGCGGCCGCATACGCCTCCCGAAACACTTCGACCGCCAGAAGTTCGACTACATCAAGGTCGGGCCGTATCTGGCCCATCTCGGCCCTCTGAACAGCCCCACCACCAACCAGAGGATGTACCGCCGCTGCGCCGACGGCAGCTTTGAAGATATTACCTCCAAGTTCTGGAAGAAGCATCTTCAGTGATTTTTGTAGGACTTTTCGCATTTTATCATTTATTTTGCGGCGATTTTTAATGACTAGATGGGTCTTACTATCGTCATATTCGCAGTTACCATCGCCGCCGGGCTTCTGCTCGGAAGGGTCAGGATCAAAGGTATCAGCATCGGTTCCACCTGGATACTGTTCGTAGGCATCGTGCTCAGCCACTTCGGCGCGCAGGTTGACCCTACGGCCCTGTCGTTTGTCAAGGATTTCGGCCTGATACTCTTCGTGTTCGCCATCGGTCTCCAGGTCGGTCCCGGATTCTTCCACTCCTTCAAGAAGGGCGGCCTGAGCATGAACGGCATGGCTGTGCTGATGGTGCTGCTGGCAGTTGGAGTGACGCTAGGCATCCACTACATCACCGGCGAGAGCCTCACCGACATGGTAGGTGTGATGTCCGGAGCTGTGACCAACACTCCCGGCCTCGGTGCCGCGCAGCAGACTGCCCAGGACGTGATGGCGGCTGAAGGCAGCAATGCAGAAGACATCGCCTTGACAGTTTCAACCCTCGCTTCTTCGTATGCCATCGCATACCCCCTCGGCGTGCTGGCCGTCATCGGCCTGCTGATAGCCTACAAGGCCTGCTTCAAGGTAGACCTCGCCAAGGAGAAGAAGGCCCTCGAAATCGACGACGAGTCTGCTGCCGAGACTGCCCGCCGCATGCACTGTGAAGTCGAAAATCCCGCCATATTCGGCAAGAGAATAAAGGACATCGTCCACAGCCAGGATGCAAAATTCGTCATCTCAAGGCTTATGCGTGACGGCGAGGTTTCCGCCCCCAATTCAGACACCGTCCTTGAGAAGGGCGACAAGCTGCTCATCGTCACTTCGAACCGCTATGTGGACAGCGTCCGCATCATCTTCGGAGAGGAAATCGCGATGCACAAGAGCGACTGGGACAAGCTCGACAACAACTTCGTCACCCGCCGCATTACTGTCACCAAGCCTTCTCTCACCGGCAAGACGCTGGGCAGCATGCACATCCGCGAGGCCTACGGAGTTACAATCACCCGCGTGATCCGCGCCGGCATCGAACTGGTGGCCCAGTCAAACCTCATCCTCCAGATGGGAGACGGCCTGCAGGTGGTCGGCGCCGAGTCGGACATCCAGAGGATCGCGGGCTTCGTGGGCAATAAGAAAGAGGATTTGACCCACCCCAACCTGGCTCCGCTCTTCGCGGGCATCGCCCTCGGCGTAATCTTCGGCAGCATCCCCATCCATTTCCCCGGCATTCCGCAGCCCATCCGCCTCGGTCTGGCCGGCGGCACGCTGATCATCGCAATCCTTCTCGGCCACTTCGGTCCGAAGCTGCATATCACCACCTACACCACCCTGAGCGCGAACATGATGCTGCGTGAAGTGGGCATTGCCCTTTTCATGGCTGCAGTCGGTTTGGGTGCAGGAGCGAACTTCGTGGAGTCTTTGGTAAACGGCGGCTACTGGTGGATCCTCTACGGTTTCCTTATTACCGTCATTCCGGTGATCCTGATGATGATGCTGTGCCGCTTTGTCTTCCACCTGAATTTCTACAAGATGTGCGGTCTGATTGCCGGCAGCTGCACCAACCCCACTGCGCTGTCGTTCTCCCAGGAGTCATATGGCACCGACTATGTGGCCGTCAACTATGCCACAGTCTACCCTCTGGCCATGTTCATGAGGGTGCTTGTAGCGCAGGTGCTTATTCTCCTCGCTTTTGCAGCGTAACGCGCACGCCGGCCATGAACCAGAGGCCCGGCTGGGGTATGTCCCCGAAATCGTAGTATTCTTTGTTAAGAAGATTGTTTGCCCTCAGGTAGACCTCGAAGGCCGGCCGGCTGTACGACAGCTTCGCGTCGAGCAGCGAGTAGGGCTTGATGAGGGCAGAGCCGGTGGCGCGGTCGACATATCGGTATGAAATGTTGGCTGTGAGGCCTTCTGCGATGCGGAAATCGGCCTGAGCTGTGACCCTGTGGCGGATGTACTCCATGGAGTAGAGGCTGCGGAAGCCTTCCTTCGTGCCTTTGTCCTGGCTGATGTGGCTGTAGCCCAGGTTCAGCGAGCGGACGAAGAAGTTGCGGCGGCCGGTGAGTTCGCCGAACGACAGCTGCAGGGTGGCCTCCTGCCCGAAGGTGCTGAGCGTAGTGTGGTTGACCGACATCCACGGGGCGTCGTCTCCAGCATCAATTTCCTGTATCCAGTCGATAATGTCACGGCCGCGGTTGTAGTATACCGTGGCGACGGCCCTGACGCCTCTGTCGAGCAGCTTGAGGCCGCCCTCGTAGGCGTGGAGCTTCTCGGTCCTCAGGTTGGGGTCTGCCTTGTGGCCGCCCACGGAATAGTAGAGTTCGGTGAAGGTGGGCATCCTGTACGATGCGTTGTAGGAGCCGTAGATGCGCAGCGCGTCGGTCAGCCGCAGGTTCATTTCGACTCCGGGGTAGAATTTGACACCCTCGGCACTGCCGGTATTGAAAGCGCCGGTGAGTCCTGCCGACGCGGTGAGGCGGTCCAGCGTGACGCTGTGCTCGGCGAAGACAGTTATGGCTGTCCTGGCCAGGCCGCGGACATACGCTCCCTGAGGGTCCTTGAGCGGCTCGCCGAGGTTGGTGCTGTGGATGGCCTCGTGGCGGGCGCCTGCCCCGAAGGTGCTGCGGCCCAGCCGGGAGTCGAAGCCGGCGTGGAAGTCGGCCCCGGCCACATTGGTCTTATGATAATTGAATGGATATTTCTCAGGAGCGCCGCGGAACAGCTCGAAGCGGTCTTCGCCGTGGGTCCAGTAGACCGACGGGGTGAAGTGCATCGCACCCTTGCCCTCCGCCCTTATGGCGGTGAAAGTCTTGAAAGTGTGCTCGAACTGGTCGTCGTATTTCGGGCTGTAGAAGGTGCTCGAGCCGAAGTCTTTCAGGCTGGCCCCGGCCTGCCATTCGAGGCTGGCTCCAGGCAGGTCGGCATTGCCGTGGTAGAAAGTCTTGAAGGCCGAAAAGTCGCTGTTCAGGCCGCCGGCGGCGTTGCGGTTGAAGCCGTCTGAGCGCTGGTAGCCCGCCGAGAACATGTTGTAGCTGTGCTTTCCCTTCAGGGCGGCTGAGGCGTTGGCGTTGCCGTACATGAACGATCCGCCCTCGAGGTTGAGGGTGGCAGAGCTCTCTCCGCTGTATTTCGTGACTATGTTGATAGCCCCCACCATCGACGAGGCGCCGTGACCTCTTGCTGCGGGCCCTTCCAGCACTTCTATATGGTCGATGTCGCTCAGGTTGACGGGGAAGTCGGCGGAGTTGTGGCCGGTCTGTGGGTCGGATATGTCGATGCCGTTCAGCAGGATAGCAATCTGGTTGTAAGTGCCGCCGCGCATGCTGATGTCGGTCTGCATGCCCATTGCCCCGCGCTGGCGCACATCCACTCCTAGAGCGTATTTCAGCAGGTCGTTGATGTTGTCGGCAGGGGCCGACGCGATTGTCAGGCTGTCCATCAGGGCCACTGTGCGGGTGTTCTTGTGAAGGGGCACCGGCAGCCTTGCGGCAGTGACCGAAACACTGTCGAGAACATAGTAAGTCTGAGCCTTGGCTGCGGGAACAGAAAGAAACGCAAGGAGCAGCGCCGCTGCGACAGAAAATTTCTTCATTGTGCCCTGATTTTTAGCGGATGGCAAATATAGCATTTTTGTGGCCTGGACTTTGCTAGGTCAGCAAAAAAATTCTTAAATTTGAAAGCTATTGACACTCAAATTTCTATTAAAATGAAAAACAAATACGCCGTCATCGTCGTTGACATGCTCAATGACTTTGTTTCAGGAACCATCGCTCATCCGAGAATCAAACACATCATCCAGCCCATCAAGGAACTTTGCGACAGAGCCCGCGCTGCAGGAGTTCCTGTCGTTTACGCTAACGATAGCCATACTCCCGACATCGACAAGGAGTTCAAGATCTGGGGCCCTCACGCAGTTGAAGGGACCTGGGGCGCCGAGGTTATCGACGAGCTCAAGCCCCAGAAGGGCGATTTCGTAGTTCCCAAGAAGACCTACAGCGGATTCTTCGAGACCACTATGGAGCGTCTGCTCCGCGAGCTCGACGTCAACACCGTCATCATCACCGGCTGGCAGGCAGACTGCTGCTGCCGTCACACCTCAGCTGACGCCTTCTTCCGCGGTTTCAAGATCATCGTTCCCAAGGAAACCACCGACACCCTCACCGACGAGGCATATCTGGGCGGCCTTGACTATATCAAGAACATCTACGGCGGCAAGATCTGCAGCGTGAAGAGTCTGAAATTCTAAAATCCGCAATTATATGGAACTTACATTAAAAGGTATTAAGGACAACGCTGCCGAATGGAAGGCCAAGGGTTTCGCCCTGCCGACATTCGACATCGATAAAGTTCGCGAAGCTACCCTCAAAGCTCCGGCATGGATCCACTTCGGCGCCGGCAACATCTTCCGCGCTTTCCAGTGCAACGTATGCCAGAACCTTCTGAACGCCGGCGTGCTCGACCGCGGTCTGGTGGTTGCTGAAGGCTACGACTATGAAATCATTGACAAGATGTATCGTCCTCACGACAACATCGGCGTCCTGGTTACCCTCAAGGCCAGCGGCAACGTGGAGAAGACTGTAGTGGCTTCCATCATGGAAAGCCTCGCAGCTGACTCCAACAATGACTGCGACTGGCCCCGTCTGAAGGAAATCTTCCGCAACGACTCTCTCCAGATGGTGTCATTCACCATCACCGAGAAAGGCTACGCCCTCCAGAACAACGCAGGCATCTACGCTCCGTTCGTAGAGGAAGACTTCGCAGCCGGCCCCGGCAAGCCCCAGAGCTACATGGGCAAGGTGAGCGCCCTCGTATATGAGCGTTTCATTGCCGGCGAGAAGCCCGTCGCAATGGTCAGCATGGACAACTGCTCTCACAACGGCGACAAGCTCTTCGCTGCCGTCCACGCCTTCGCAGAGGCTTGGGAGAAGAACGGCGTCTGCAAGCCGGGCTTCAAGGCTTACGTTGAGGACAAGACCAAAGTTTCATTCCCCTGGACCATGATCGACAAGATCACTCCGCGTCCCGACCCTTCAGTAGAGGCTATCCTCCAGGCTGACGGTCTTGACGTAGAGCCGGTCGTTACCGCCAAGAAGACCTTCGTGGCTCCTTTCGTAAACAGCGAGGAGTGCGAATACCTCGTCATCGAAGACTCGTTCCCGAACGGCCACCCCGCTCTCGAGAAAGGCGGCGTGATGTTCACCCAGCGCGAGACTGTCGACAAGGTGGAGAAGATGAAAGTCTGCACCTGCCTCAACCCGCTCCACACCGCTCTCGCAGTGTCAGGCTGTCTGCTCGGTTTCGAGAAGATCTCTGAAGAGATGAAAGACGCCGACCTGAAGAAGATGGTCGAGATAGTGGGTTACAAGGAGGGTCTCCCTGTAGTTGTAGACCCGGGCATCATCAAGCCGAAGGACTTCATCGACCAGGTTGTCAACATCCGCATCCCGAACCCGTTCATGCCGGATACTCCCCAGCGTATCGCTACCGACACCTCCCAGAAGCTTGCCATCCGTTTCGGCGAGACCATCAAGGCCTACGAGAAACGCCCCGACCTGAACGTGGCTGACCTGAAGGTCATCCCGCTCGTGTTCGCCCTCTGGCTGCGCTACCTCATGGGAGTTGACGACAACGGCGAGAAATTCGAACTCAGCCCTGACCCGCTGCTGCCGCAGGTTACCCCTGTCGTGGCTAATGTCAAGCTCGGCGAGAAGTTCGACGTACACGCTACCGTAGAGCCTATCCTCAGCAAGGCCGGCATCTTCGGTGTGAACCTTTACGACACCCCGCTTGCTCCGAAGGTAGAGAAGTATTTCGAGCAGCTTTGCGCAGGCAAGGGCGCAGTCCGCAAGGTAATCCACGAGAACGTTTAACAGGACCAACCATTTAAACAATATCGATATGAAAAAAGTAATGTGTTATATGGCTGCAGCGATCATGTCCATCTCAGTGATCACTTCCTGCAGTTCTCTTGGCTCGCTCGTTTCCGGCGCCCAGAATGCCGGTGCGGTAGCAGGTAAAGCTCTGAAAGCTTTGATTGACAAATACATCAACCTGGGTAGCCTCGGCAATATCCTCGGCGGACTCGGCACTCTCGACCTCAGCGATGCTGAGACTGTAGCCAACCTCACCAAGATTGCTTCAAGCATCAAGGGCCTCAGCACCAACACTTCTGCTGACTATCTTGCAAAATTCGCCCAGGGCCTGATGAACGGCTCAAGCAACGCTATCAGCCAGGAAGCAGCAAGCACCATTACCAAGACTCTCGCAGACCTTGCAAAGAGGCAGAGCATGACTACGTCTTTGAACAGCGACGGCTCGCTCAGCCAGGCTGCCCTGCAGTCGACTGCCTACACTGTAGCTAATGTCTTCAGACAGATGCAGTAGCCCTCAGTGCAGGTTTCAATGAAAAAGCCTCATCGGTTGCGATGAGGCTTTTTTCGTAGTATGGGCGCAGCCGAGCTTAGTTGCCCATCAGATTGTGGAAGTAACTGTACTGCGAGCCGTGGCCCACTACGTTGATCAGCAGGTTGAAGGCTACGCCGGCGATGGCAGCGTAGAGCACTTTCTTGGCAGCCTGCATGTTATTCTTGCGGCGATATACGAAGTAGAGTACTACGCCGATGAGCGGGATGATGAACGAGCCGATGATGGCCAGGCATCCGGCATTGTTGCGCAGGATGTTACCACCAGTGCCGGTGTTGCCGCCCGGGTTGAGGTTGGGGAAAGGCCAGCTGCCCTGCTGACCCTGCTGCTGTTGCTGCTGGGTGCGGGGGTTGCCGTTCTGGTCGAAAGAGGGCGGGGGAGGGAAGCCGGTGTTGCCCTGATTGGTCTGGCCGCCGAAGCCGCCGTTGTTCCCGTTATTGAAACCGCCGCCTGTAGCGAGGCTGCCGCCGCAGTAGGGGCAGAACTGGTAGTCGCTGGAAACGGATTTTCCGCATTTAGGACAAGTAATGGTCATAAGTCTTGATTGTTATTTCCCCAAAATTACAAAAAAAACTTTTTCAGATGCCACCTCCGTCGCTGAATTCAGGCACGGTGACAGCCTTGCTCTGCAGCAGCCTTGTGCCCGGCGGCACGTCGTGAGTCAGCCAGATGTTACCTCCGATGATGGAGTCGTGGCCGATGGTCACGCGGCCCAGGATCGAGGTATTGGAATAGACCGTGACGTTGTCTTCGAGGATGGGGTGCCTGGGTACTTGCAGCGGGTTGCCCTTGTCGTCATACTTGAAGTTGCGGGCGCCGAGGGTCACTCCCTGGTAGAGCATGACGTGGTCTCCGATGACGCAGGTCTCGCCGATTACCACTCCGGTGCCGTGGTCGATGCCGAAGTAGGCTCCGATCTTCGCCGCAGGGTGGATGTCGATGCCAGTGGCGGAGTGCGCAAGCTCGGTGAGGATGCGCGGAATCACAGGGGTGCCGAGCTCCAGCAGGGCATGGGCGGTGCGGTAGTGCAGCATTACCTGGATGGCAGGGTAGCAGAACACCACTTCACTGAAGCTGCTCACGGCCGGGTCGTTGTGGGCCACGGCTTCGATGTCGGTGAGCAACAGGCGCTTGATCTCCGGGAGCTTCTTGATGAAAGCTTCGGCTATGGCGCTGCCTGTCTGGGGCATCAGCAGTCCGTAGAGGTTGGCGATGTCTTTGGCTATGCCTGCGGCTCCTCCGAAGTAGCGGGGGAAAATGACTGCCTTCACCAGCTCCATTATGTCTTCCAGAGCTTTCGGAGAGGGCAGGGGACCGCCGGTGCGGAGAGCCATCTTCTCCTCCTGGGGAGAGACGGCTTCCATCGCAGCGGTAATGTCTTTCAATATTTCGTCCATAGTTTATTTATCCCTTTATGGGGTATTCTTCGAATGCGTAGAGGACGGTCGAGAGATATCTCTCGCCGGTGTCGGGCAGCAGGGCGACGATTGTCTTGCCGGCGTTTGCCTCGTCCCTTGACAGAGCGAGGGCGGCTGAGAATGACGCTCCTGAAGAGATGCCGACCAGCAGGCCTTCTTTTGCCGCAAGCTGGCGGGATGCCGAGATGGCGTCGTCGTCGGCCACTGTGATGACTTTGTCGATGGCGCTTGCGTCATAGGTCTTGGGGACGAAGCCGGCGCCGATGCCCTGGATCTTGTGCTTGCCCGGAACGCCGGTAGAGAGCACGGGCGAGCTGGCAGGCTCCACTGCAAATGCCTTGACGGCAGGGTTGTGCTTCTTGAGGGCCTTGGTCACTCCGGTCACTGTGCCGCCGGTGCCTACTCCGGCTACGAAGATGTCCACCTTGCCTTCGGTGTCTCTCCAGATTTCTTCTCCGGTGGTCTTCTCATGGATGCGCGGGTTGGCGGGGTTGACGAACTGGCCGAGGATTATACTGCCGGGGATGTCCTTGTTGAGCTGCTCTGCTTTTGCGATGGCGCCTTTCATGCCTTCTGCGCCGGGGGTGAGCTCGAGCTTTGCTCCGAGGGCCTTCAGCAGGCTGCGGCGCTCGAGGCTCATGGTGTCGGGCATGGTGAGGATGGTCTTGTAGCCTTTGGCGGCTCCGACCCATGCGAGGCCGACGCCGGTGTTGCCGCTGGTGGGCTCTATGATGGTGGCTCCGGGTTTGAGAAGGCCTTTTTCTTCAGCATCTTCAATCATTGCAAGGGCGATGCGGTCCTTTACGCTTCCGCCGGGGTTGAAGAATTCGATTTTGACGAGGATGCGGGCTTTCTGACCTTCGAAGCCTGAGATTTCGAGGAGGGGGGTGTTACCGATGAGGTCGGTGAGTTTGTTGTAAATCATGGTATGCAAATTTAGAAATTGATTTTGGCTATGTATGAAAAATAAAAAACCTGTCGGAATCGGATCGATTGACAGGTTGCGAAATATATATAGTGTTTTGCGGATAGTTTCAATATGCACGACATCGCCTGCCAACCTTATGGACAGCACAACAGCAACACATATTTGACATGATCTGCTTCATTCTGGGTGCAAAGGTATGATAAAACTCCGTATCTTTACAAACAATTCGCAAGAAAAAATTATTACCTGTTATGAAAAAGATATTTTCCATCATCATCCTGACGCTTGTCCTTGCCCTTTCAGCTAAAGCTGAAGAGGCCAGGCTGCTCCGCTTCCCCGCTACTAACGGGAGTTCCATCGTATTCACCTATGCCGGCGACCTCTACACCGTGCCCGTAACTGGCGGCGAGGCCACAAGGCTCACTTCCCACATAGGCTACGAAGCTTTCGCCCACTACTCTCCGGACGGAAAGACCATTGCCTTCACCGCCGAATATGACGGCAACAGGGAAGTCTATGTAATCCCCGCCACTGGCGGCGAGCCGAAGCGCGTCACCTACACTTCCACCAATCCCCGCGACGACATGGGCGACCGTATGGGCCCCAACAACATGGTCATGGGCTGGACTCCTGACGGCAAATACATCATCTACCGCAACCGCATCGGCGACGGCTTCGAGGGCAACCTCTGGCAAGTGTCTCCGGACGGCTCGATGCCGGTCCAGATCCCTCTGCCCCAGGGCGGCTTCTGCAGCTACTCTCCCGACGGCAAGCAGCTGGCCTACAACCGCGTTATGCGCGAGTTCCGCACCTGGAAGTACTACCGCGGCGGCATGGCCGATGAGATCTGGATCTACGACGGCAAGTCAGTCAAGGCCATAACCGACAACCCAGCTCAGGACATCTTCCCGA
>JAFYZI010000035.1 GCA_017548725.1 Bacteroidales bacterium | reverse complement strand
GGATAAGCTCAGCCTTCTTGTTGGCAGGGAAAGTCAGCTTACCGCTTGCCGAAGCGGCCAAAATGTCATTGTTGTTAATGACAACGAAAGAATAGGTGATGTTCTCGCCGCTCAAAGTATAAGAGCCATAGAATGACGAAGTTGCTGAGAAGGCGATGTTCATAGAGCCTGAACCGGTGAACTCCATCTCGGAAATCTTGTATCCTGCAACCTTGCTGGGGTCAATCTTCGCTCCATTATCCTTGAGGAACTGAGCTATTTCCTGGAAATCACAGCCTTTGAAACCAGCCTCTGCGTTGACACCGCCGGTAATCTTGATGTAGGTGTTGTCAACAATCCATGTACGGTTGGCATTGACTTCCTCGGGGGTAGCAGACACATTCAATTTCCTCTTGCCTTTAAATTCAAGAGTAGCCGTTCCCTGAGTAATCTTGGCAACTGATTCAAGGAGTTCCATCTGAGCTTGATATTCGCCCTGGGTGATAAACTTGTTTCCAGACAGGGTAAATTTGCCTGTTACTACACTTCCAATCTTAGAAGCTTTGGTATCCGGTTTTACAGATGAACCGTCAATTACGGGACTCAAGCCAAGGATATATCGGTTGTCCTCGGTGAACTCGATAGAAACAATCTCGTGTTTCTGGCCGTTCATTGCATACAGAGGTTTCTCCTCGAAAGTAAATACCTGGGCTACCTCAGCTGTAGGAGCAGGCTCCATTATAACTTTCTGTGTAGGTTTGTCTTCAGGATCGCAAGAAGACAGGAACGGAAGCACGAATGCTGCCGCTGCGAAAAGAACTAATAGTTTTTTCATTGTTATAGTGTTTAAATATTGTTTGTCGCAATCAGATTAGAACAGGTTGAAGAAAAGGTTGACCTTCAGCATCGGGAATACAGGAATATTGCCGATCTTGTCGATCCAGCCTTTGTCCTTGTTGTTGACCATAGCACTGGTGAGCTTGGTAGCTTCAACAGGGTTTGAAGGATCCATGGTGTTTCTGATATAGTTGTAAATCTGAGGCTTGGCGCCACCGGTAACAAGCGCACCGAGATCGAAGGTAAAGGATACGGGGCCATCGCCTATCGCACGCCCCAGGCCGATACCGACATAAGGCATAACTTTCCATACCACGGCGTCGACATGGGCGATACCGTTGGCGTCAGTAGAGAAAGAAGCACCGCTGTCAAATGCGGCAGCCACTCTTCCCCATTCATCTCTTTTGATAGGCTTTGTCACATCCAGTTCGCCCGCGAGGAGCTTGCCGCTGCCGGCATAGACACCTGCAGTTACATGGAAAGAGCCTTCTCCGGGGAACCAGTCAGCCAGCAGGCTGGCGTTTCCTCCCTTCCACATCTTGACAGTAACCGGAGTGTTGTTGAAATCGCGCTTCTCGCCATTAACAGTACCGGAACCGAGATTCTTATTTTTGGAGTAGGTGAAAGGCATCAACGAATATCCTGCGCGAAGCTGGAAATTATCACCAAGGACAGTTGCAGCTTCAATACCAACGCCGTCAAGGCCTGCGGAAATGCCAAGGGCCGCATGAGAAAATACCTCCTGGGCCAGTGCACGCGGGGCTGCCAGTGAAACCGCTGCGATTAGAATAAATAATATTTTTTTCATATCGTTTATTATTTGTTGCCAGTCAATACATGCAAATATAATCAATTCCGCTCTATATTAGAAAGTATAACACTCTTTTTTATCCGCAGTCTTTTTTATATATTTGTATGATATTTTACCGGACCATTTCCTGAAATGAAATCCAAGCCCGCCAAAACAAATACTCTAGTTCGCAAATCGACGACCGCCGGCCTTATGCTGATAGTGGTTGCTGCGCTCACGCTGGAAGCCATATCCCTCCTTCAGAACTACTTCTCCCGCAAAGGGCTCATGGAAGAAGCTCAGCTGCGAGCTGAAAGCCTGCTGGAGACTACGCGGCTCCAGATCGCGGATGCCACTCATCAGGCAGAATCAGCAGTCCGCAACAGCATCTGGATCGCCCGCTGGTGTCTGGACTATCCCGACAGCCTGCCCCGCATTCCGTCCAGGATAGTCGAAGACAACCCCTCTGTGATGGGTTCCACAATAGCTCTGGTCCCGAACTACAGCCGCAAGCGTCCTCTGTATTCACCTTACGCATGCCGCGAAGGGGACACGCTGGTCATGAAGTCACTCGCAACTCCTGAATATGACTACCCTTCAAAAGAGTGGTTTGTCAAACCGCTTGAATTAAACGAAGGCTATTGGTCGGAACCATATCTTGACGTCGGCGGCGGCAATGTCCTCATGACAACTTATTCCGTCCCTATCCAGGACAGCAAGGGCAAATCCGCAGCCGTTCTGACTGCCGACATTTCTCTGGCCTGGCTGTCAGAGGTCACCGGAAGTGCGATGATTTACCCTCACTCATATGAACTGGTCGTAAGCCGCGGCGGGTCCACACTGGTCTGCCCGACTACCGACGGTCCGTTGATGTGGGTCAACATCGAAGATTTGAAAGAGATGGTTAAAGATACCGAGGGCTTCGAAAAGATCGCCCGTGCGGTCAATGCCGGTGAGTCGGGCAATTTCCCGCTAAAACTGGACGGCAAAATCAACCAGGTTTTCTTCTCTCCCGTCGACCTTACCGGCTGGACGGCTGCCATCGCCATACCGGAAGATGAGATTTATCGCGACATCCGCCGCGTCCAGTGGCTCGAGAGGCTTCTCCAGCTGCTAGGCCTCTGCATCCTCCTTCTGATTCTCCGTACTACCGCAAAGAATCAGATGAAATACCAGAAGATGAACGAGAAGAAAGAGCTCATGGAAAATGAGCTCAAGATCGGACGCAACATCCAGATGGCGATGATTCCGAACATCTTCCCGCCATTCCCGGAGCGCCAGGACATAGACCTGTCGGCCTGCCTGATCCCTGCAAAGGAAGTCGGCGGCGACCTGTACGACTTCTACATCCGGGATGAGAAACTCTTCTTCTGCATCGGAGACGTAAGCGGCAAGGGCGTGCCGGCCTCCCTGGTGATGGCTGTGACCCGCAGCCTCTTCCGCACCGTATCAGCCCATGAGAAGAGCCCTCAAAGAATTGTCACGGCCATGAACGACTCCATGTCGGACATGAACGAAAGCAATATGTTCGTCACTTTCTTCTGCGGCTGCCTCGACCTTACCACCGGCCATCTGAGATATTGCAACGCAGGCCACAACCCGCCTTTTGTAGTTTCTGACAAAGTGCGTACCCTGAAGGTCCTGCCCAATCTTCCTATGGGTGTAATGCCGAAAATGTCCTTCAAGGAGCAGGAGACCGACTTGAAATACGACGACACGCTGTTCCTCTTCACGGACGGCCTTAACGAAGCCGAAAATGCAGCTTTCGAACAGTTCTCCGAGCAACGGCTTGAAGAAATCCTGAATGAACGCCGCGACGCGCAGGGACATCTCGACGCCATGAAGCAGGCTGTCGCCGACTTCGTGGGAGGAGCCCCTCAGAGCGATGATCTTACGATGCTTGTTATACATTATATGAACAACACAACCCCAAGCTCAAGCGAAAGGCATCTTATCCTCCACAACGACATCCAGCAGATTCCTCAGCTGGCTGACTTCGTGGAGACGATCGCCACCGAGAAAAATCTCGATCAGGGCATGGCCATGAGCCTCAATCTGGCCCTGGAAGAAGCCGTTACCAACGTTATCCAGTATGCCTATCCGGAAGGATCGGACGGACTGGTCGACATCGAAGCCATTATCCGCGACAAACAGCTTGAATTCAGAATAAGCGACAGCGGAAAGGCCTTCGACCCTACCGCGAAGGCGGAAGTCGACATCACTATGGGCGTTGAAGACCGCCCGATCGGAGGTCTTGGCATCCACCTTGTAAAGCACATCATGGATTCTGTGAAATACAGAAGAGAAGATGGCAAGAATATTTTGACAATGATTAAAAATTTATAGAACCATGGAAGTAAAGATTCAAAAGGAAGGAAAAGAAGTTTTAGTTAGCTTTATCGGACGTATGGACACACCTGCATCGCAGGAAATCGCGCCCCAGATAGAGTCTCTGAAAGCAGATGCAGCCGGCACCATCATACTTGACTGCAAGGAGCTCTCTTACATTTCCAGCTCGGGACTGAGGCTTTTCCTCACTCTCCGCAAGGCTGCCGCTGAGAAGGGCGGAAAAATCATCGTGCGCTCTATCGGCGACGAAATCCGCAACGTTTTCATCATGACAGGCTTCTTTAATCTGTTCGAAATCGAGTAATGCCTCTCTCAATTTTCGTTGTAGACCTGCTGTCCGGAAATCTGCTGTTGCTGTGTTCCGTGCTGATCTTTGTGGCGATTCTGGTCACAAAGCTCGGATCGCGCTTCGGCGTGCCTTCGCTGCTGCTGTTCCTGCTTCTGGGTATGGCGGCCGGCTCGGACGGACTAGGTCTGCATTTTGAAGAATATGAAGTGGCTGAAGCCATAGGCCACTTCGCCATGACTGTCATCCTTCTGTCTGCAGGTCTTGAGACTGCGATGGCGGAAACACGTCCCGTGCTGAAGCAGGGCATCATCCTGTCCACCTTGGGTGTCCTTGTGACTGTCTTGCTCACAGGCTTTTTCATCTATTTCGTTCTGGGCAGGAGTGCCGAAATTTCCATTCTGGCCTGCTTACTGCTGGCTGCCGTAATGGGGTCCACCGACTCGGCATCCGTCTTCTCCATCCTCAGGACCAAGAGATTGAAGCTAAGGGAGAACATGGCGCCGATGCTGGAGTTGGAATCCGGTAGCAACGACCCGATGGCCTACACTCTCACAATCATCATCGTAAAGCTGCTTACCAGCGAGACCCTTCAGGCTTACAGCGGGTGGCAGCTTTGCCTGGCCGCATTCGTAGTGCTGGTGATACAGATCGCCGTCGGCGTGGCAGTCGGTTTCGGAGTCGGCTATGCCGCCAAATGGGTGCTGGACCACGTACGACTTCCGGGCTTCGCCCTCACTGCAATCCTAATCCTCAGCATAGGATTCTTTGCAAACGGCATTGCTTCACTGCTCCACGGCAACGGTCTGCTCGCTCTCTACATCGCTGCAATCATCATGGGAAACAAGGCCCATCTGCCTCAAAGAAAAGATATCCTCACATTCATGGACGGCCTGACCTGGCTCATGCAGCTGGTCATGTTCCTGGTGCTGGGTCTGCTGGCCAGACCTTCCCAGATGCTGCCGGTGCTGCTGCCCGCCATCCTCATCGGCCTGTTCATGATGTTCGTGGCCCGTCCCGCAAGTGTCTTTTTGACCCTGCTGCCTTTCCGCAACCTTTCGGCCAGGGCCAAGCTGCTCACTTCATGGGTTGGTCTCAAGGGCGCCGGTCCCATCCTCTTTGCCTTGTATCCAGTTGTCGTAGGGCTTGAGAACGGCACCCAGATGTTCAACATAGTGTTCATCATCACCCTCTTCTCCCTGTCACTCCAGGGCACGACCCTCGGGCCGGTTGCAAAGCTTCTCCGCCTCAGCTACGACGAGACCCCCAAGGCTGAAACCTTCGGTATGGAGATTCCCGAAGCAATGGGTATGCTGCGCGACCATATCGTCACCGAAGACGACCTTGTCGGAGGCCCTACCCTTCGCGACATGCATCTCCCCCACGGCATCCGTGTCATGATGGTGCGCCGCGACGGCAAGTTCCTCGTCCCCCACGGCAGCATGCCGCTTAAGGTCAGAGACAACCTGGTGATCATCATGGGTGATTCTGACGACGACTAACTGGAAACATGAAAAGATTTTTATCAGCTGCTATTCTTCTGGCAGCCATTGTCGGCTGCACACGGGTCAATGCCGAGAACAGCCTCAAACCCCGCATCATCGTATTGACTGACATAGGTCCTGCAGACGTAGAGCCGGACGACAACGAGTCGGCGGTGCGTCTGATGTCGTATGCCGACCGCTTCGAGATCGAGGCTCTAATAACCACCATCGGATGGAACTGCGACCCCTACCCTGCCGAGTGGGCCGAGTATCTGCACCGGGTCATCGACGCTTACGAAAAGGACGTCCCGAACCTGATGAAACGTTCAGAGCAGAACGAGTTCCTGCCTCTGGAACAGGAGCAGGGCAGCCAGGCTCTCGGATACTGGCCGAGCGCCGAATACATCCGCAGCCGCACTGTATTCGGCAGCCCCCGCGCGGGCATCGGAGTGATCGGGGAAGACAATGACACGCCCGGCAGCGAGCTCATAATCCGCCTCGCCGACGAGGACGACGACCGCCCTATCTGGGTCTGCGTCTGGGGCGGAGCCAACACCTTCTCACAGGCCGTATGGCGTGTGCAGCAGGAACGTTCTCCCCAGGAACTTAAGGCTTTCCTCAACAAGTTCCGCCTCTATACCATCACCGACCAGGACATGGTCTATGCAATGCGTGAGAACCGCGCCTACAGCTCACACCAGTGGCTGCGGCGCGACTTCGCCGACGAGCTGATGCTGGTCTGGGATGAGAGCGCATGGCTCAACCAGAACGCCCTCGGCCGTGCCGACTGGGATTCTTATGCCAAGTACATCCAGGGCCACGGAGCGATGGGAGACGTCTATCCTCACTTCCTCTGGGGAGTTGAAGGTGACACCCCGAGTTTTCTGCATGTGATGCCCAACGGCCTGAACAATCCCGACGACCCCACCCAGGCAGGCTGGGGCGGCCAGCATGAGTTCGGAAGGTCGGCTGACCGCAGGACGAAGGCCTGGACCAACTGGCAGGAGCCTCTGAAAGGCATCTCCGACAAATACGAAAAACATTTCTATCCGGATGAGTTCCGCGACTTCGCAGCCAGGATGCAATGGGCTGCCGAGGGCGCAGGCAACCATAATCCTGTGGCAGTCATCGGCCGCGACGCCTCGCTGGTGCCTGTAGAGATTGTTGCCAAACCCGGCCAGAAGCTGACTTTCGACGCTTCCGGCTCCTGGGATCCGGACGGCGACGGTCTGTCATTCGACTGGTGGTTCCAGGAATTCCCGGACGGCCGCAAGGCTCCCGCCCTGGAGGATGCCAGCTCCGCCAAAATAAGCTTCCGCATCCCCGACGATGCAGTCCCCTGCCGCCTGCACCTCATCTGCGAGGTCCACGACGACGGCCCGTTCACCCTGCCGGCGTACCGCAGGATTATAATCACCGTAAGCCCCTCGAGCTATATGCCGAAGATGCTCTCATACACCACCATCGACACTGAATGCCCCGAAGTATCGGGCCTCTGCCTCGCCCCGGACGGCGACGGTCTGCTGGCTGCCTCTGACGAGCGCGGAGTCTTCCATATAAGCTGGGATGGAAAGACCACCGAATTCTACACGGAGAGGCACATGGACTGCGAAGGCGTCACCATCGACCCCAAAACCAAGGATGTCTATTTTGTCGTCGAGCGCAAGCAGGAGGTCCACCGGCTGAAAGCTCCGTACAAAGAGCCGGAGCTGCTCGGAGTCATCTCGGACGTAGGTCTGCTTACCAACGACGGTCTGGAAGGTGTTACTTACTATAAGAACGGCACCCTGCTGGTCGGAAACCAGCGCAAGCCGGTCCGCCTGATGCGCTTCGCCGACGGCAAGGTGACTTCATACAAAGATCTGGAAGGTTTCAATGAGATTGCCGACCTCTGCTACGACCCCGTGCGCGACGTGCTCTGGATTGCCGACAGCGAGGCGCGCACCATCAACCTCTGCAACCTTGACGGTGAGATCATGGCCACATGGAGCCTGCCGTTCATCGACAACGGCGAGAGCGTATGCATAGACCATGAGCACAGCTGCATCTGGGTAGGCGACGACACCACTTCCAAGATCTACCGCATCGAATTCGAAAACCTGTAAACCTTACTCAATATGAAAAAACTGTTGATGATCCTTCTCGGCGTGCTGGCAATCGCAGCGTGCACGAAGACTTCCAAGAATCCCATACTGACCATAGAAGGCGGTCAGATCCAGGGTGTACAGCTGGACGACGCTCCCGGCGTGACCGTATACCGCGGCATCCCCTATGCAGCTCCGCCCATCGGCCAGAATCGCTGGCGCGCTCCTCAGCCCGTCGAGCCCTGGGACGGAGTACGCATCTGCGACACCTTCGGCCATCCGCCTTATCAGGCTGTCCACTACCCCGGCGGCTACACTACTGAGTGGGGTTATGGAGAAGAAGCTCCCTACAGCGAGGACTGCCTCTACCTGAACGTATGGACCAAAGCTCCCGGACAGGTCAACAAGAAGCTTCCCGTTGCCGTATGGGTTTTCGGCGGCGGACTTCGTGAAGGCTGGGGCAGCGAGCCCGAGTTCGACGGCAAGTACTGGGGCGCCAAGGATGTAGTCCTTGTCACCTTCAACTACCGTGTCGGCCCCTTCGGTTTCTTCGCTCATCCCGAACTGTCGGCAGAGAATCCCGAGCATCCTACCGGAAACTGGGGCACTCTCGACCAGATCGAGGTTCTTAAATGGGTTCAGCGCAATATCGCACAGTTCGGCGGAGACCCCGACAACGTGATGCTTTTCGGACAGAGCGCCGGCGGCCGCAGCACCAAATTCCTCTCTGCTTCACCGCTCACCAAGGGCCTCTTCGACAAAGCTGTAATAATGAGCGCCAGCGGCCTGGTAGATCCTCGCGCCGCTCAGCAGGCAGCTCCGGCCATCCAGGGCATGCCCGCAATGCCCATGACATCTCAGGCACATTATACCCTCGCAGAAGCTGAAGCTTCCACCAAGGAAGTGGCCGACTGGGCAGGATTCAAGGATCTCGCCTCGCTCCGCAGGGCATCTACCGAGACCATCTACGCAATGGGTACTCTCTATACGTCAGCCACCGGCAAGCGCAGCGTCCTTTCGGCTTCTCCCATCGCTCCGTACATCGACGGCTATGTGATGGACAAGACCTTCGACGACGCCTGCATCGACGGTTCTCTCGCCGACATACCTTATATGATAGGATACACTCTCAACGATGCCGGCAACATGGCCGGCCAGATCCGCACTTTCTGCCTCAACCGCGAGGAGATGGGCGGCAAGGCCTGGGCTTATCAGTTCGCACGTCCGCTGCCTACCGACGGCCGCGCCAACGTCCTTTCAGGTGCGTTCCACTCTTCAGACCTCTGGTTCGTATTCAAGAGCCTGGAGCACTGCTGGCGTCCCTGGACCCAGGGTGACTGGGATCTGTCTGAGAAGATGCTTACTGCATGGTCTAACTTCGCCAAATACAGCGACCCGAACGGCCCGGACGGCGGCGTATGGGCTCCCTACACTGCAGCAACGCCCAAGTTCATGGTATGGAAGCTCGATGATGCCGACGCCGAAGCCTCTGAGTTCGGCGAGCCTCAGACTCCTCCTCGTCCCGCAATGGGCACAAGGAGATAAGAAGACTGGCACAATATATGCGGGAATTGTTTACCTTTGAAACAAAGAAACAAATGACTATGAAAAGAATCCTTATTATATTGTTTGCAGCACTGATGCTTAGTGGCACAGTGTACGCTCAGGAGAAAGTCCAGACCGGCAAGACTACATACAAAACTGTATTCGACCTGTTGCGCAGCGAACCGGGTGTTACTATCAAGGGTGGCAGTGAAGGCTCGATGCCACGTGTTTATATCCGTGGAATCAGCACAAATAGCGACCAGACCCAGCCTCTGTTCGTCGTTGACGGTATCTATCAGGACGATGTAACTTATCTCCGCCCTGAGGATATCTATTCTGTTGAAGTTATCAAGGACGGCACAGCATCCATTTACGGCATGCAGGGCCAGAACGGCGTCATCATCTTCCGCACGAAAAGCGCAGTCGAAGCTGAGAAGCTTGCTGCCGAGTCTGCGAAAGCCGCAAGGAAGGCTGCCCGCGCCAACAAGCGCAATAAGTAAACTTGCTTAAAAAAAGTACTGCAGATATTTGCACATATTTTAATATTGTCTATATTTGCAGTCCCAATCGGGGAAATGGTGCGGTAGTTCAGTTTGGTTAGAATACCGGCCTGTCACGCCGGGGGTCGCGAGTTCGAGCCTCGTCCGCACCGCTGAAAATGAAAACCAGTCGATTCGACTGGTTTTTTTTTATGCTTTGAAGTAACTGAAGTGAACGTTGCCGTACTTCTTTTCCTTG
>JAFYZI010000034.1 GCA_017548725.1 Bacteroidales bacterium | reverse complement strand
GCTTCCATGGGATGTACGATGTAGGGGAAGCCCTTGCCGCGGCGTTCAACGCCGGAGTGGGCCTTGACAGCATATATTATTGCCTTGTCAAGAAGGCTGGTATCCATTTTCTTGTTTGCCATAGTCTAAGTGTTCATGAAGGGAAGGTCCTGGGCCTGCTCGATGAGCATGCCTGCGATCATATCGTTGCTTTCCGAAGCGCCGTTGAGAGTGTCGAGCATGTTGCGCAGCCCGGCCCGGCCTCTGCCGTTGATCAGGATGTATACTATGCAGAGGTTCTGAGGCGCAATCGACGACGACAGGATGTCGAGGTCTGTGAGGCCTATCTGGTAGCAGGCCATCTGGTAGGCTGCTTCGGAATATTTGCTGATGAGTTTTGATATTTCACCCAGAGTATTGAAGCCAAGCTCTTTGAAGACAGCAAGATAACTGTACAGCGACACCTCCTCGATCTCGGCTTGGTTGACGGCCGCGATCTTGCGGTTCAGAGGGCCGAAGGGGTCCAGCTCCAGGTAGCTGCGGAACGAGTCGCCGTCCAGCGGCACTTCGTCCAGGTTGCCGGAAGCCACGAGGGCATGCACTCTGCGGCGGTAGTCCGTCAGCTCGGTGCGGATGCGGCTGAACTGCTCGTCGGCCAGCTCCAGCATGCCCGCCAGACGGTTCATGTTGCGAAGGTAATCGCGAGGAATCTCCACTCCGGATTTGTAGCCGGTGTCATGGTTCATATTGGCCCACGCATGCTGCAGAAGGGTGCGGATCTGGATTTCGAAGCGGTAGGGGGAATCCGGGGCGTGGCAGATGTAGTGCAGCGACATATATCCGAAGGAGTCTATCTGGTGGAGCCTGCGCTTGTCCACGCTGTTCTCCCAGTCAATCTCCCACAGACGCTCCACAGCGCTCGCCACCTTGTCCACGTCGTCGATATAGAAAGTAATGACACGGATGCCCACGATGTCGGTGATGTCCTTCAGAGTGGCGTATTTCGAGCCTTTCAGCTCCAGCTTGCCGGCCAGAGAATTCTCAGTCTTCACCCGGGATTCCAGCGCTGCGACTACAACGTCGGCCTGTGCGAGTTTTTCCTTTATACTCTCAAGCGCTTCCTTCGAAGTCTTCTTGAATAGCGGCAGATTGCTGCGATACTCTTCGAGGATCGCCTGCGAATGCGCATCTAAATGGTATTGAGCTGTGGACATGGGTCTGAATCAAATACTCTTCTTACAAAAATAACGAGTATTTTTCTAGCCTCAAACTATTTGTTGAAAGAAAGCAGCAAACTTGAACTACAGATCCCGGACGCAGCGGATGGTTGGTCTTTCAACGTTTCTTTCATTGCGGTTACAGGCGCAATATTAACCAACACCCGTGCGAATCCGTGAATGTCGGGTTTCCGCCGACGGCTGGTCACTCGCAGAAAGTTTATTCACTTTGCAGGGTGAATATCTTTGTGAGGGGATTAATGTCAATATTGGCGGGGTTTTCTTGCTTTCTTGACGGCAAAAGCATACTTTTGCTCCTCAGTTTATCTTCTACACTATGTCTGAAAAACGACTGTTACTTGGCGATGAGGCGCTGGCCCTCGGAGCGCTGCATGCCGGACTGTCCGGCGTCTATGCTTATCCCGGGACGCCCTCTACCGAAATCACAGAATTCATACAGAACAACCCCCTGGCGAAGGAACGCGGAGTCCACAGCCGCTGGTGCACCAACGAAAAGACCGCGATGGAGACCGCCTTGGGCATGTCATACGCAGGCAAGCGCGCCCTGGTGTGCATGAAGCACGTAGGCATGAACGTCTGCGCCGACCCCTTCATGAACGCTGCCAGCACCGGCGTCAACGGTGGTCTGGTGGTGCTGAGCGCCGACGACCCGTCAATGCACTCTTCGCAGAACGAGCAGGACTCGCGCTTCTACGGCAAGTTCGCAATGATCCCCATGTTCGAGCCCTCGAACCAGCAGGAAGCATACGACATGGTGGCTGACGCCTTCGAACTGTCGGAAGCCCTGCAGCTACCGGTGCTTATGCGCTTTGTAACACGACTTGCACATTCACGCGCAGCCGTGAAAGTGAACGAGGCTCGCGAAGAGAACCCTTTCAACCCTGACAAGGACCTCAGCCGCTGGGTGCTGATCCCCCTCAATGCCCGCAGGCAGTACGCTAAGCTGGTGTCGCTGCAGGCCCGCGTCGAGCAGAGCGCCGAAGACTCGCCCTATAACTGGACGGAGAACCTGGATGGCAAGCATCCTCTCGGCATCATCGCCACCGGCATTGGATACAACTACGTTAAGGAATCCGCTCCGGCTGGCATCCCAATTCTGAAAATCTCGCAGTACCCGCTGCCGGTGAGCAAAGTGAAAGCTCTTGCAGCCAGCTGCGAAAAGATACTTGTAGTCGAAGACGGCCAGCCCTTCGTGGAAGAACTGGTCAAAGGCATCCTCGGTGCTGACTATCCCGTAATCGGCAAACTGACCGGCCGCACCGGCGACAAGGCCAACACCATAGGCCGCATGCCGCTGACCGGCGAACTCATCGACGGAGTGCTGCCCCGCATGGGCGAGCTCACTCCGGACAGCGTGGCCGCCGCCCTCGGCCTTAAATCCGGCCCTGTCTTCAGTCCCGCGAAGAACGTCATGCCGCGTCCGCCCCAGCTCTGTCAGGGCTGCGGCCACAGAGACGTCTTCGCCGCCCTCGGCTTTATTGCCAACGAATTCCCTGATTCGAGGATATTCGGCGACATCGGCTGTTACGCCCTCGGCTTCCTGCCGCCCTTCAGGACCATCGAAAGCTGCGTGGACATGGGCTCAGCCATCACGCTGGCCAAAGGCGCCGCGGATGCCGGCATGTTCCCGATATTCTGCGTCATCGGCGACTCGACCTTCACCCACTCTGGCATGACAGGACTGCTCGACGCTGTCAACGAGAACAGCCCCATAACAGTTATAATCAGCGACAACTTCACCACCGCCATGACGGGCGGCCAGGACTCGGCAGGCCTCAACAAGTACGAAGCCATCTGCCTGGCTCTCGGAGTGGAGCGCGAGCACCTGCACCTCGTCGTGCCCGTGCCTAAGAATATGGAAGAAATCAAGGCCATTATCCGTAAAGAGATGATGTACAAAGGCGTTTCGGTAATAATCCCGCAGCGCGAATGCATGCAGACGCTGGGCCGCAGGCTCCGCCGCCAGAAACAGGAGAAGGAATCATGAAACTAGATATTAAGTTATGCGGTGTAGGAGGGCAGGGGATCCTCTCCATCGCGACCATAATAGCAGAAGCTGCCACCGAAGCCGGGCTGCATCTCAAGCAGGCCGAAGTGCACGGTATGAGCCAGAGGGGCGGCGACGTCCAGAGCGACCTTCGCCTGTCCACCGAACCGATCTGGAGCGACCTCATCGCCAAAGGCGGTGCTGACATGATCCTGTCCATGGAGCCCATGGAAGCCCTGCGCTACCTGCCGTATCTTGCTGAAGACGGAGTCATCGTGACATCTTCCAAACCGTTCGTCAACATCCCCAACTACCCTGACGAAGCCGCCGTGCTGGCAGAGATCGACGCAATGCCGCACAGCGTCCGCCTCGACATCGAAGGCATAGCCCGCGACAATGGCCTGCCCAAGAGCGCCAACGTTGTGCTGCTCGGCATGGCAGCTCCATTCATCAAGCTGATAGAGCCGCAGCAGCTGAGAGCCGCCGTCGCCCGCATATTCGCTCCGAAAGGCGAAGCCGTCGTGGCAGCCAACCTCAAGGCCTTCGACCTGGGCCTCAACCACTCACAGAATAAGTAAGCACCCAATAAAATGATCTGGAACCCTACAAAAGAATGCATGAGCCGCGACCAGATGCGCGAGCTGCAGGGCAAACGCCTCCACAAAATCGTTGAATACGTCTATCACAATGTTCCCTTCTACCGCGAGAAGCTCCAGCAGATGGACCTCACTCCGGAAGACATCACCACCATCGACGACATCGTGAAGCTGCCCTTTACCACCAAGAAGGACCTTCGTGACAACGATCCCTTCGGACTGCAGGCAGCCCCGGCCAGCGAGATTATCCGCATCCACGCTTCGTCCGGCACCACCGGCAACCCGACCATCGTGGGCTATACCCGCAAGGACATCGGCGTCTGGACCGAGTGCATGGCGCGCAGCCTCACTTCATTCGGAGTAGGCCGCGACGACATCTTTTCAGTGGCATACGGCTACGGCCTGTTCACCGGCGGCCTCGGCGCCCACAATGGTGTGGAGAAGGTAGGTGCAGCGGTAGTTCCCGCATCGACCGGCAATACCGAGAAGCACGCCCGCCTGATCCGCGACCTCGGCATCACAGGCATCGCCTGCACGCCTTCATACGCCCTCTATCTGGCTGAGACCATGGAGAAGATGGGCATCACAAAAGACCAGATCAAGCTGCGCACAGGAGCCTTTGGCGCCGAGCCCTGGACTGAGGGCATGCGTCAGGAAATCCAGCAGAGACTGGGTCTGAAGGGCTACAACATCTATGGCCTTAGCGAGATCATGGGTCCGAGTGTCAGCTACGAATGCGACGCCCAGAACGGCTCACACATCAACGAAGACCACTTCTTCCCGGAGATCATCAATCCCGAGACTCTGGAGCCGCTGCCTTACGGTCAGACCGGCGAGCTGGTGTTCACCACCCTTACCAAGGAGGGCATGCCGGTGCTGCGCTACCGCACCCGCGACCTTTGCTCTCTGATGGAAGGCCGCTGCAGCTGCGGACGCACCAATGTCCGGATGACAGCCATCGAGGGCCGCAGCGACGACATGCTCATCATCCGAGGCATCAACGTCTTCCCGAGCCAGGTCGAGAGCGTAGTGCTCACCATGGAAGAAATCGCGCCGCGTTACATGCTTGTCGTGGACCGCGTCAACAATCTGGATACCCTCATGGTGCAGGTGGAGCTCCGTCAGGAATACTTCAACGCCACCATGGATACTCCTGCAGCTATCGACGAGCTGTCCAAGAAGCTTGCAAACAAGCTCAAGAGCGTGCTCAGCATAGCCGCCAAGGTTCAGCTCAAGGCCCCCGGCACGATAGAGCGCAGCCAGGGCAAGAGCACCCGCGTAATCGACAACCGCAAACTGAAATAAAACCCACAGGATATGACCATTCCCCAATTATCAATTTTCATCGAGAACCGTTCCGGCACACTCATCAAGGTGCTGGAGCTGATGAAGCAGTCACGCATCCAGATGATCGCGTGCACCATCGCCGACACGGCGGAGTATGGCATCTTCAGGATTATCTGCAGCGAGCCTGAAAGGGCTTGCCGCGAGCTCAAGGAGGCCGGCGTTGCCGTAGCCCTTTCAGATGTGTTCGCCATCGAGCTGGACGACCAGCCGGGCGGAGCCGCAGACGTCGTACGCGTATTCAGCGACGCAGCCATCGGCATCACCTACATGTATGCCTTCCTCTACAAGAGCAAAGGCATCCTGGTATTCCGTACCGACCAGGAAGAAGAAGCCCGCAAGACCATTGTGGCTCACGGGCTCCATTATCTTACCGAGTCGGATCTGGCTTAGTTACATTCTGTTCTTCGTGTCCTGTCCGGCACCAGTTCCTTTGTATTTGCTCTGGGCGCCGTTGAAGAGGTAGCGTATCGAGAATTTGATGCGCTGGGTGTCCATTATGTTTGTCTGCCATACCTTGTAGTTGCCGAAGTCGGTGGCAATGTCGTTATGGCCCATGCCGGCCAGGTCTTTGCCTTCGAGGCGGAGCACCAGCGAACCGTCCTTGAGGAGTGACTTCTGGATGGCTGCTGTTACGTCGCAGTAAATGTTGGTTAGGTAGATGTTCTCGGTGTAACCGTGACTGAAGACCTCTGTGCCGAGCTCAAACTGCCAGCCGCCTTTCAGACGCAGTGTGTTGAACAGCTGGGCCACGAAGAGGGGCTTGTCGTTGAATGAAGTCTGCCTGATACCTGAAGGAACGCTGGGGTCGGGGGCGTTGATAGTGAGCCACTGCTTCTCCATGACGAAGGTGTAATTCATCGACAGAGGACCGACGGTGGGGGTGAGGTTCAGGAAAACTTCCAGGCCGCGGAAAGGCTCGTCGAGGTTGCGGGGCTTCACCAGCAGCACTCCTTCGTCGTTGTAGGGGCTTGCCCAGGTGACGATCCTTTTGTCTACATGGCTGTAAGTAGCGCCCATGGTGAAGAATTTCCAGACGGTGGTAAGGCTGAAGTCATTCATGGTCTGAGGCTGCAGGGTTGCATTACCGCTCTGCCACAGATAGCGGCTGTTGTAGCGGATTGCGCTGGACAGCATCGAGAAGTCAGGACGGCGTGTCTTTGCGCTGTAGTTGAGCAGAACCTGCACGGGGCCGAAGGCGTTGGCGTATGACACTGTAGGGAACCAGTTGTCGTATGAGCGGCTTATGTCGTTCTGATGGGCCAGTACATCAACATAGTTGTAGTTCACATGCTCATAGCGCAAGCCGGCGCTGAGCTGTCCCACTTTGGGAAGATAGAAGGCGTATGAAGCGAAGCCTGCGATGTTGTCTTCCTTCACACTGGCGTCAGAAGCCGGCGCGGGGATGCCGGTGAGGGTGTATTTGTCGGTGCTGCGGGTGAAGGTCTCTTCGGTACCCATCTGCAGCTGTCCGATCAGGACGGGGTAGGTGAGGACCAGTTTGGTGGCGTACATCCGGTTGCGGCTGTCGGAGGTGGTTCCTACCGTAGCGTTGTTTGACATCGTACTGGTCTCTGCGGAGTGTGAGTCTGTAGTGCTGACGTTTGTGAAATAATCTGCGTTGAAGTCGATGTTGAGCTTGCCGCCGACCGTGCCGTTGTAGTAGAGGTTGGTGCCTACATTGTAAGGGGCTACCGGGCCGAAGGAATCCTCAGTCTTAGTGGTTATATCGTCCACAAGCACACCGTCGCGAGTCACTTTGTCATTGATGAGGGTATAGTCGTAAACGCTCAGGTTGCGGCCCCATTCCACCTTGCCGCCAAGGAAGTGGTTGTCGGCAATCTGCCAGTTGACGCCGGCGTTGCCGCCGAGGCTCTTGACTATACCGATGCCGTCTATATATGCATTGTCCTTGTATACGGGCGTAGTCGTGGTTTTCTTCTCGGCGTCGCTGACCTGAGACATGTGGCTGTTGTCATAATTGATGCCTGCGAAAATATCCACTCCGCCTGTACGGTAGTTCATGTTCAGGTTTGCGTACTGGTCGTTGAAATCTTTCCTGCGCAGGGATTGCGCGTCAGATAACGTCAGGTTGAAGCCGAAGCCGTCGCCCTGGCGCTTGATGGTCTTGATGCGTACTACGGCACGCACTGTGGCGTCATACTGAGCTCCGGGGTTGGTTATAACTTCGATGCTCTGGATCTCGTTGCTCTGAAGGCGGGCCAGCTCGCTGGCGTCAGTTACCTTACGTCCGTTTATATATACCAGCGGGGCGCCCTTGCCGATAACCTCCAGGCCGTTATGGGTTGTGATGAGGCCGGGAGTCCTGGACAGCACGTCGTTGGCTGTACCTACATTCTCCAGGACTGAGCCGCGCACGTTGGTCTGCAAGCCCTCGGCGGTCAGCTTGGTGACGGGCATCACTGCGGTTACGGCAGCCCCTTCGAGCATCTGTGTGTCCTCGATGAGGGTGATTACCATGCCGTCGACCGGCGTCAGATACTGGGTGCCGTAGCCCAGCATGGCAACCATCATTATACCGTCAGTTTCACTTGTTACTATATTGAATGTGCCGTCATCCAGCGTAACTGCGCCGCAGACTACGCTTGAGTCGACTTTTGACAGCACGGCTACGTTAGCGTAGGGTACGGGCTCGCCGTTGGCGTCCACAACTTTTCCTTTCCAATCTCCTTTGTTCTTTGCGCCGGCAGTAATTGCGGCCAGCAACATCATCGTTACAAATACAACTCTCTTCATTTTTTTGTTTGTTTATCTCTTATAACGTAAAGACGTACCAAAAGGTTGGTTGTTATCTTCACTTTTTTGTTTTCTCATATTCTTTACGGCGCAAAGATATATAAAATTTTTAATACCTTGCAACACAAAGTAGCAAAAAATTAATAATACTCTGAGAATTTTAGTATTTGCCGAAACAAGGAATATTATATAGGTATGTATTCGCCGATGGAGTATGTTTATACGTTAAAAAAATCTAACTTTACATTATAAAATTCCTGACTTACCTATGAAAAGAATACTTCTGATTATGGCCTGCGCCGCTATGGCTGCTTGTTCCCACAAGCCCGTTATAGACGTCCAGGCGCACCGCGGCGGGGCAGGGCTGATGCCCGAGAACACAATCTCCGCCATGAAGAACGCCCTCGACCTGGGTGTCAACACTCTTGAATTCGACCTGCAGCTGTCCAAAGACGGCGACGTGGTAGTTTCCCACGACAACTATTTCCACCCGCGTTATTCCATCCGTCCGGACGGGACCTATGTCCTGGATGACCAGCCGAAGGAATACCTCTATACTATGTCGTACGACAGTATCGCCCGTTACGAGGTCGGCCTGAGACCCATAAGCCGCTGGCCCGGCCAGAAGAAGATCCACGAGGTAAAGCCGCTGGCAAGCGAACTGATCGATGTCAGTGAGGCTTATGCGAAGCAGATAGGCCTGAAACCTGTCAATTACAATATTGAGATCAAGTCCTGGCCCGGCGACGGGGAGGGGACTCTCTGGCCAGACTACAAAGTTTTCTGCGACACCTGCGTCCCGCTGCTTCTCTCGAAGAATCTCGGCGACCGTCTGATCGTCCAGTGCTTCGACACCCGCGCCCTGAATTACATGCACGAGAAGTGGCCGCAGCTGACTCTTTCATATCTCACAGAGGATTATGACGGCGGCGACATCGAAGCCCTGCTGAAGAACCTGAACTTCAAGCCGCAGTGGTGGAGTCCCGAGTCAAGCGTGGTTACTCCCGAGAACGTCGCCTGGTGTCACAAACACGGCATCGGTGTGGTGCCCTGGACAGTCGACAACCCTGCAGAAATGCGCCGCCTGGTGGACTGCGGCGTGGAGGCCATCATTTCCAATTATCCTGACATACTTATCGAAACTGTAAGATAATGCTAAAGTTTCTTAAGCAACCTGCTTACAAGCCTGCACAGACCGGCCCCGAGGCCGACGCCAAGTTCAAGCGTCTGCGTCTGCAGGTATTTCTCGGCGCCTTCATAGGCTACGCCGGTTTCTATCTCGTACGTAAGAATCTCTCAATGGCCATCCCCGCAATGGTGCCGCTGGGCTTCCAGAAGACCGAGCTGGGTTTCGTGCTGGGTCTCAACGCTGCTGCATACGCCCTGTCCAAGTTCCTTATGGGCAGCGTGTCGGACCGTTCCAACGCCAGGGTGTTCCTGCCTCTAGGCCTGGTGCTCACCGCCATCTCGATGTGCTTCATGATCGTCCCCATCCAGTGGATAGGAGCTGAGAACAAGGCTCTTGCAATTCTGGTGATGGGCGTGCTGAACTGCCTTGTCGGCTGGTTCAACGGCATGGGCTGGCCTCCTTGCGGCCGTGTGATGACGCACTGGTTCTCCCCGGGAGAGCGCGGCACTATGATGAGCATCTGGAACTGCGCTCATAATGTCGGCGGAGCGCTGGTCGGTCCTATGGCTACCTACGGCGCCGCATGGTTCGGCAGCTGGTTCTACGGCACACACGAAGAACTCTACTTCCTCATCGGAACTTTCGCCTTCCCGGCTGCAGTGGCTCTGTTCATCGCCCTGCTGGCCTACATACTGCTGCGCGACACGCCGCAGTCCTGCGGCCTGCAGTCTGTAGAGGCATGGCGCCACGACTATCCGAAGAACTATTCCGAGAAGCACGAGACTACCCTGACCACCAAGGAGATATTCTTCAAGCACGTGCTGAACAACAAGTTCCTCTGGTTCATCGCCCTTTCCAATGCGTTTGTATATATGGTGCGCTACGGCTGTCTGGACTGGGCGCCGACCATCCTGACCGAGAAGGGCATCGACCTGAAGAGCGCCGGCTGGGCCTATTTCGCATACGAGTTCGCAGCCATCCCCGGCACGCTGCTCTGCGGCTGGCTGTCCGACAAGCTCTTCCACGGCAAGCGTGCGCTGCCGACCATTCTGTTCATGTCGCTGGTGATGGTGTTCGTGCTGCTCTACTGGGCTTTCATCGACAATCTGACTGTTGTGATAATCTGCCTCATCGGCATCGGATTCTTCATCTACGGGCCTGTGATGCTTATCGGAGTGCAGGCGCTCGACCTCGCCCCTAAGAACGCCGCAGGCACTGCCGCCGGCCTTACAGGCTTCTTCGGCTATTTCTTCGGCACCTTCCTGCTGGCCAATACTGTTATCGGCCTTGTGGCCCAGAAAGCCGGCTGGAGCTGGACCTTCGTGCTGCTTGTGCTTGCCTGCCTGCTGTCAATCCTCTTCATGGGCCTCACCCTGAAGGAGGAGAGGAGATAGGTTTACTGTCGGTAGTGGTCCCAAAAACTACCGACTACCGTCACTTGGAATTAGTCGTGATGATTTTGTCCTCATGCGCATCCATGCTCATCAGGATGGCGATGACGCCGTAATAGTCCTTGGCTCCTTCGTCCACTTTGTTGGTCCTCAGCATAAGGTCCATCGCGGTGTGCTGGATGCTGTTGATCCATTTGACTCTTTTTTTCTGCCAGTATTCGCGTGATGTAGCGTAATCTGTCAAAGCCCTGGGCGACAATGATGTCGCCCAGGCTTTGTATTCTTCCTCCGTGAGGAAAGAATTGGCATGTGAGAAAACGTAGGGGAGGAGCCCCTGATAGCCGCTGTATCGTATTGCCGGATTGTCTGACTGCCGGCAGAAAGCAAAACCCCAGTAATTGGCTTCAGCCTCGCTGGTCACTCCGGCCAGATGCGCCTTCTCATGGGCCATGACAAAGGGGTACTCAATGTCCTGCAGGTCTTCGTTGAGCTGGGTTTCGCAGAAGAAAGGACCCATGTATCCCATCACTCCTACGGCGGAGTAGAGAGGATTGAGAAGCGGCTTCTTGGCATGCTGCCAGTTCCGGATGCCGGTGTAGCCGCATGCTACGGCTTTAACGTCGTAGAATGCCTTTATTTGATCTTCTATCTCATCTTTGTCGTATCCCGCCGCTTCTTCGGCAGCCAGATTGAGCTGTACGGTGAAATCGTCCAGAAAGCGGCAGAAATTGTCCTTGTCGAAGTGCACTTTCTCCATGTGCAGCCTTCCGCTTAGTGAAGTGCGGAAGTAATTGTTACCCCAGCCCATGTAGAACCATACGAAAAGCCACATCACAATCAGGGCGGTTCCCTTCAGCCATGAGAAGAACCCGGCCCGTTTCTTAATTGTCTTGACTATGACTGTTATCAATGCCGCGACAAAGCACACCACGGTGATTTCTTCCAGAGAGAAAGGAAATATGGACGCCACGAGCGACATCCCGCCCGAGATGGCCGGATATATGTGCACTGCGTAGAAATCCGCGACCGGAGTGCTCCAGCGGCAGCACAGCACAAACGCCAGCAGCACGAACCCGATGATAGTGAGGACTTTCTTCATAAACTGCATAATTAAAGAGGTGACCCGTGACGGCCACCTCTTGTTGTTTTATACTGACGTCTAGGCTGCGGGGACGAGGTCCATGTAGTCGATGTCAGGGATGGCGCCGCGGTCGTTGACGATGCGGATCGTATTGAGGCCGGGCTCAAGATGTACGGTGAGAGTTACGTCCTGCCAGCCTTCTGCCTGAGGTATGCGGACTGCAACGGCCTTGTCGGGATTGACAGACAGATAGAGCATCGAACGGGGATCGGTGGCGCGGCAGCGGAGGGTGAGGGTGTAGTCGCCGCCTTTCGGGCTGTTTATGTCGCGCCACTGGATGTCGTTAGTGGGTTTGTAACCAAGCTGGGTGACAGCCACTCCGCCTGAGCACTCGGGCACGACGGTGTAGGTGGCAGTCCTGAAAGCCTGGTTGTTGTAGAGCTCCTGATAGTCGCTGAGCCAAGCGGTCTCGGCTTCGTAACGGACGCGTTCCAGACGCTGCTTTGCCGCGAGACGGTAGATGCGGGTGCCGTGGGCGGGAACGTCAGCCTCCAGACGGTCGGTGACGCTGCCGATGTCTTTCTTCTCGAAGAGGTCGCGGACTTCAGCTCCGCCGGCCAGGTCGAGATCCTTCAGGTCGATGCCCATCCGGCAAGGTTCGTCGGCAGGGTTGTAGAAGGCCACAGCGCGGACTGTGCCGAAGCGCTTCTCTATATCCTTCACGAACACATAAGTCTCACCTTCATGCTGAGCAACGTAGGCCTGCAGGCCCAGAGGATCCTGGTCAAGCGCCAGAAGGTCGCGGTTGGTGAGCAGCTCGAAAGCTTCGGTGCGGAGGGTAGTCATGTCGCAGCCGATGAGCAGGGGAGACGACATGATGCACCAGATGCCGAAGTGGGTCTTGTCCTCTTCGCTGGACATCGTGCGGCCTACCTCAAGCATGTCCATGTCGTTGTAGTGTCCGCCACCAGCGTAAGCTGAGAGGTAGAGGCTCTGGTTGATGATGCTCTTGACTGACTGCCAGCGGTCTGCGATGTCATGCGACATACGCCATGAGAGGGCCACGTCGCGCACCCATACGCCCGGGAAATCCCAGCGGCATACATTCAGGCGCACATCTTTGCGGCCGGTGTTCTCGATGGCGCGGCAGATGGCTGTGTAGCGCTCCTGAGGGTCAAGAGCGAGGCGGTCAGAGTTCTGGGGCGCGTTGCCGCCGCAGAAGTCGACCTTGATGAAGTCGAAGCCCAGCTCCTTGAAGAAGAAGTCGGCGTCCTGCTGGTCGTGGCCGTAGAGACCAACTCCGCGTGCAATAGTGTCGCGGTTGTAGTAGCTGCCGCAGGTGTTGGCTCCGGCGTCGCTGTAGATGCCGGCTTTCAGGCCGAGGGAGTGGATGTGGTCAACCACCTTCTTCATTCCGTTAGGGAAGCGGGTGGGGTGGATGAGCAGCTGGCCGGTCTTGGGGTCGCGGCCTCCGAAGTAACCGTCGTCGATATTGATGTGGTTGTAGCCGGCGTCAGCCAGACCTGTAGATACCATCGCATCTGCCTGACTCATGATGAGCGAGTCGGAGATGTTGACGCTGTAGGTGTTCCAGGAACTCCATCCCATGGTGGGTAGCAGTATCTCGGTGGAACGCTGCTTGGGGGTGCAGGCCACTGCCGCAAGCAGACTGAGAAGTAAGATAGTTTTTATTTTCATAGGATGTCGCTGAGTCCTTCGGACTCCATGGTTTTCACTTTTTTGAGGAATTCAGACACGCGGCGGGTGTACTCTTCCGGATGTTTAGCATACGAGTTGGCATGCACGGCGCCTTCTGCCACCCACATTTCTTTGTAGCCGGCGGTCTTGGCGTCGTAGTTCTTCTTCAGGTGGTCGAATGGCACGAAGTCATCGGCGTCGCCGTGGATGAAGAGCATGGGCAAGTATGACTTGGCCAGCTGGTTGACAGACGAGGCCTCCTTGAAGTCCCAGCCGTAGCGTTTCTTGCAGACTCTGCTGGCGCTGTAGAGGATGGGGAAAGGAGGGAGGTGGAAACTGTCGTGGAGGTTCGTGGTGAACTGGTCCCAGACTGAGCTGTAGCCGCAGTCTTCTACGAAGGCTTTGATATAATCCGGCAGGTTGTCGCCGCTCATCATCATGGTGGTGGCGGCACCCATAGACACGCCGTGGACTACGGTGAAGTCGTTGTGGAAGATCTGATAAGCCTTGTCGGCCCACATCTCCACGTCAAAGCGGTCGAACCAGCCCATCTGGACTGCGTCGCCCTCTGAATAGCCGTGATACTGCAGGTCGGGCACCATCACGTTGTAGTTGAGTTCGTCGCGGTACATGCGCACCAGATAGAGGAATACATAGTGGTTGTCGGTGTAGCCGTGCACTACGACTGCCGTACCGTTTGCATTGGCCGGGTCGGCTGCGGGAGCATACACTGCATGCACCTTCTTGCCGTTGTAGCCGTCTTCATATATGTCTTTCAGGATGCCCTGATTCTTTAGGTTGTCGTACCACGCCGTGCTGCCGGCAAGCAGTGAATCGGCTTTGTAACGAGTGCGTTCCACGTCATCCACGCCGTGCGGAGTGGGCTGCAGGGCGTAGTTGCACATGAATTTACCGGCCAGGCAGCTGGTCATGCTGAATACTGTCAGCAGCAGCAAAGCTGCATTCAGAAGCTTTCTCATAGCCTAGAAGATGTAGTTAAGACCGATGTTGATGCCAAGGCCAGTGCCGTCGTTGGGATCGAAGCACTTGCCGAACTCGAAGTTGATGTTGAAGTTCTGGTTCATGATCACGTGCAGACCTGCACCGGCACTCATGTGGATCTTCTCGGCCTGTCCGCTGTATAAGTCAGAAGAGAGCTTCTTCATCTGTGCCAGATGGTAGGGCTGGATGACCTTGCCCAGGTCGAAGAACGGGTTGAGGGCAAGGGTCCAGTTCTGGTTGATCCAGCGGAACTTGGCGAAGCTCCAGCGGATCTCGTTGTTCATCCATACATAGCCGTCGCCCTGCAGGCGGTTGGTCACCGTACCGCGGAGGGTGCAGGTAGAACCGAGGCCCTCGGTGTTGATCTGCTTCATGTTGATGGACTGGATGGTCTGCAGCATGTAGAAAGGAGCGTTGCCGGCTACGAGGCCCTGGTATGCCAGGTGGGTTCCGAATACTATGCGGTCACCCAGCGGAACGAACTGTTTGAAATGGACGGCCAGCTTGAGGTAGTGGTTGTTGTGGTGAGAAATGATGTCAGGGCTGCCGAACATGTATATTTCGAGGTTGGTACCGCGGGTAGGGTTGTTCTCGTGGTCGCGGGTGTCATATACGACTCCGGCCTTGAACTCGAGGTGCTTGCCACCGTCCTTCTCGGCCTCGTGGATGACGCCGTTGTTCACGTAAATGTCATACAGAGACACATCGTTGTTGTAGTTGAGGCCGTTGTTAATTGCGTGGCCGGCCTTGATGCTCCAGAAAGTCAGACCGCCTGCCCATCCCCAGTTGCTGTCTCCGAACTTGCCCTGGAAGCAGGTCTGGATGCGGAAGATGTCGCGCCTCATAAGGTAGAAACCGCGACCGTCATCGGTAATACGGTCAAGGTCGGGATTGTAGACAGATGAGGCTCCGTTGAAGCCGTAGAAGTTGGTGGTCTTGTTGCCGAAATAAGAAACGGCGGCGCTGACACGGATGCCGGGTATGAGGTATTTGCTGTCAAAGAAGCTGTGCAGCACAGTGTTGCCTTTTGAATACTTGGAAATTTCGACATTGGCCTTCCACATATATTCGGGATAAGTCGAACCGTCTCCGTACCAGTAGATGTCGGAGAGGGCGCCGTAGTGCCAGCCGAGGTCAGATGAATAACCGACTGCCGGCAGGGGGCCGAAGTTCAGGCCTGTCTTTACGATTTCAGATTTTTCAGCATCCTGGGCAGCGGCAGACAGCACGAATGCCAGGGCCAGGAGAGTGGTGAGAATTTTCTTCATATTATGGTTATTGTTTAGGTTATTTTGCGTTCAGCAAAGTGGTTAATATGTAAAGATACGAAATAGCGGCGACAATACCTATATTTGTGTAGAATATCTAAGCACTGACACTATGGCTGGAACTGAAAGAAAACACTGGATTGACAATCTGCGCTGGGTGACTGTTCTCCTGGTGCTGTTCTATCACGTTTTTTATTTCTACAACAACAAGGGCGTCTTCGGAGGCATCGGGGGCTTCGGCGACGGGCCGCAGTATCAGGATGTGGTAATGTACATCCTCTATCCGTGGTTCATGCCGCTGCTGTTCCTGCTGGCGGGCATCAGCTCCCGCTATGCTCTTGAAAAGCAGTCTGCCAAGGAATGGTTCAAGGCCCGTACGCGCAAGTTGCTGGTACCATCCACTATAGGACTTCTGGTTTTCCACTGGATGGTCGGCTATTTCAACACCGTCGTGGCATCAAGACAAGGTGTGTTCGACAGCATTCCGGCCGTGGCTAAATATTTCATCATGGCTTTCAGCGGCATCGGTCCGCTCTGGTTCATCCAGGTGCTGTGGCTGCTGTGCCTCTTGCTGCTGCTGGTGCGTGCCCTCGACCGCAAAGACCGCTTCTGGAACTGGTGCGGCAAGGCCGGCATCGTGCCCATTATTTTCCTTGGCATCCTTTTCTGGGTAGGAGAGAAGACTCTGATTATGAATCCCCGTGCTGAAAGCGCAGACGGTCTGTGGAATCTCTATAAGCCGCTGTTCTATATGATACCGTTCCTGCTCGGCTACTTCGTGTTCTCCCATGAGGAGGTCCAGCAGAAGGTGAAAGCAGCATGGGTTCCGCTCGTAATCTGCGCAGTTGTGGCAGGGGGCATCCTCATCGGCACCACCTTCGGCCAGGACAATACAACTCCGCAATATCTCGGCAGCCCTCTGAACTGCGTATACGGATGGCTGGCGTGCCTTGCCATGATGGGCTGGTTCAGCGCCCGCTTCGACCGCACAAGTCCCTTCGCGAGCTACATGACCCGCTCCAGCTACGGTCTCTACATCGTGCATTATCTGGTCGTCGCAGCTTTCGGATATCAGATGAAGACCCACACCCAGCTTCCTCCGGCAGCTATGTACCTCATCCTGCTTGTTGCGGTCTTCGCCTTGTCGTTTGCGCTCTGGGAGATACTCCGCCGCATCCCCCTCGTCCGCTGGTGCGTCTTCGGAGAGAAAAAGAATTAAAGTTTGAGGATTCCGTCGCAGTGCTCGGTGACGTTCGGGCGGTGGGTGATGAAAATCATCGTCTCGCCGGGGCGTGCTGCGAACAGTCGGTTGTAGAGTTCGCTTTCCGTGGCTGCGTCCAGAGACGAGCTGATCTCGTCAAGAAGAAGGATGGAGCCCGGACGGAGAAGGCCGCGTGCTATCGCTATGCGCTGTGCCTGGCCCTCGCTGAGGCCGCTGCCGCGCTCGCCGAGGACGGTGTCGATGCCTTCCGGAAGCTCGTGGACGAAGTCGGCGCAGGCTATGTGCAGCACTTCGTTGAGCTGGTCGTCTGTGGCGTCTGGCGCAGCCACCTGCAGGTTGAAGCGGATGGTGCCGCTCATCAGTGTGTTGCCCTGCGGTACATATACGAAATCCGGCCTGGTGGCGTCTCCAATCTCCATGGATCCGTCGCTGCCGTAAAGTGTGACTTTGCCGCTGTCGGGACGGATAAATCCCAGCATCAGGCGGAAGAGAGTAGTCTTGCCGGCGCCTGTCTCGCCCATCAGGGCCGTCTTGCTTCCCGGGACGAAATCATGGCTGAAGCCGCTGAAAATCTGACTGTCACCGTCTTCGTAGCGGAAGCTGACATCGTCGAAACGTACTCCGGACAGGTTGGGGTGGAGGCTGCTGCCTTCCGGGGCGGCTGTGCTGCTCTCCAGCTCCATCAGACGGTCCATGCTGGCTGATGAATGGAAGAGCTGGGAGCCCATGTTCATGATCGACATCACGGGCTGCTGGATCTGGCCGACCAGCTGCAGGAAGGAGGTCATGATACCGAATGTGATGGCGCCGTTACGGAGCTGCAGGCCTCCCCATACGAACGCCAGCAGATATCCCAGGCCGAAGGTAAGCCCCAGCGCCGTACGCATTATGATGGTGAAACGGGTGCGGCGCATCACGTCGCCCTTGAGCTGCTGCTGCATGGTGTCCAGCCGGTCGGTGACCCAGTCTTCGCTGCCCATGGCGCGGAGCACTGCGTTGTATTCGCTGCCCTCCTGGACATGCATCTGGATGCGGCTCTCGTCTTCGCGGATGCTGAGTGTCATCTGGCGGAGCTTGCGGCCCACCAGTTTGGTCATCAATATGGCCACCGGAGTCAGGATTATCAGGGCCCAGGCCAGCCAGCGGTCGAAATAGCGCAGCAGGAAGAAAGCTCCTGTGAGCTGGATAAGCGTAATCAGAATCTGCGGGACAACGTCGGTCAGGGTGTCGCTCACCTCATTGATGTCTTTGGTGAGGCGGTAGCTGACGTCGCCGGAGTGCATGTCCTTGCCGGTGTAGAGCTGGCGACGGAAGAGGCTGCTGTACATGCGCAGCCGTAGTCCGTTGGTGAGCTTCACGCCGGCCGTGGTGGTCAGCAGGTAGCTTACCTGGCGGAAGGCCACCCTCAGCACTACGGTAAGCACCAGGGCGAGGATCATGACTGTGACGTCACGGGCCGTGCCGGACATGATGGTCTCGTCGATGAAGCGGCGGCAGAGCCACACCATCATAAGGCCAGCAGCCACCTGGGCGGTGCCGGCCAGAATGCGGACCAGCATGCTCCAGCGGATGCCCTTTGAGTTACGCCATATCCAGCCGAGATATTTCATCTATTCGATAACGTTAAGCTCCAGCCACTGATTGAGGGTCTTCTCTATGTCTGTCAAAGCAGTCTCGGGAGCTACTTCGTACTCTTCGCACATTGCGACTGCAAGGCTCTGGGCGGTGAATTCACCCTGGCGGGCGGCTTCCTTCCAGATCCATGCGGCTGTCTTGTTGAGACTGAGCATGCGGCCGAAATTGATGGCGTCCAGGCCTTCGCCTACGATGACGTTCTGTCCGCAGACTTCGCGAAGCACAAATCCTTTCTTAATTTTCATATCGGTATTTTTTACAAATTATTCTCAAACCGGCCAGCAGATACCTTCTGAAGGGGAGCAGCAGACGCCAGACCTTAGCCCGTCGCAGCTGGCAGGGGGACTCCAGGGATCGGGTGCGGCTTTTGCTGTCCACGACGTGGGTGGCACGTGCCATGACGGTGGCAGGAGTGCAGTGCTCAACACCTCGCACATTGCCGTCGCCCATCAACGTGATGACGCCCTTCTCCTCGTCTATGTGGATTATGCGGTGCAGCACATAATGGTCCGGAGCTATTTCAGCCATCACTATTACGCCGGGTTCCAGCTTGCCGGGTTGCTGCAGGATCACGCTGTCCTTGCCGCCCATTATGAACGGGATCATGCTGCGGCCTTTCACTGGAAAGGTAACGCTGACTCCGTCCTTCACCAGCTTCAAGGCTTCATGTATGATGGTGATGTCGTTCATGCGGTGACAGTGTCTTTGCAGAGTCTTGCTGCAGCCTCGTCAGGCAGGCAGTCAAGATGCCATACCGGCACGGAGCCGGCCAGTGCGTTCTCGGTCTCATGGAGGCCGTCGGCGATCTTCCTGTCCCAGCGCTTGCCGGAAATGCTGGGCATGACAGCTGCGTAGGCTGCTACGCCCTTTAGCCTTTCTATCTTGTTATAAGGGGCCTGGCTGAGCAGGACTATGGCTCCGACAGGGCAGCTGACGTTCTTGTAGCAGGGTGTCTTGCCGCTCCATGGTGTGCCGTATACCCAGGCCACGCCGTCAGGCATGATACGGACTGCAGGGTTGTCGTCGTTCATCAGCTCAGTGCCTTCGATATACTTTCTCCACAGGCGGGCGTGAGTGCTCTTGCCGGTGCCGCTGCGGCCGAGGAACATGTAGCCCTTGCCGTCGAGGCTCACTACTGCAGAATGGAACAGCGCCGTTCCATGGACTGCCGACGCCATTGCGAAAAGGACCATCAGCGCGTTGTCCAGGGCGGATTTGGGAAGATAGCCGCTCAGGCGGAGGGTGGCGTCAGTATAGTCCGGCGTGCTTATCAGCCAGCCGGCGGACTTGCCGTTCCAGCGTGTCTCGAAGACTGATCTGCCGTCAGCGGTGTGGCCGCAGATTATTTCCTGGCCTTCTTCTTCCTGTGTGAGCTCCTCGACATAATCGATGGCTTCGCCGTCAATGACAGTCAGGGAGAACAGCGGTGCGGGGGAGTCAGCTGCCAGTTCTGTCTGGAAAGGGACATAGTTGCCCATCTGCTGGAAGATGCTCTCTTCAGCCTCGATAGTGAACAGATGTTCTGCGACAATGAAATGACGTTTTTCCATATCCGTTAATGTTGGGCGGCAGTTCCTGCTGCTCCGCAGAAAGTGCTAAGTTAGCCTTTTTTTGCGAAGAATTATGCTTCAACGTGAAAGAGAGTATGGAAGGTCTTCAGCAGAAGGGGTGGAAGCCGGCAGGGGACTGTCGGTCATCTCGAATTCCAGGGAGCCGCCGCGGAGCACATCCTGCTGTGTTATAAAACGTTTCGTGTAAGGTTTTCCGTTCAGCTTCACCGACCTGACGTAACGGTTCGTAGTGCTGACTCCAGGGGCCTTGACGGTGAAGGTCCTGCCGCTGTCCAGCCTGAGGGTAATCTCGGGGAGGAAGGGCGCGCCGAGGACGTATTCGCCGCTGCCGGGGCAGACGGGGTAGAAGCCCATCGCCGAGAAGACGTACCATGCGCTCATCTGGCCGCAGTCGTCGTTGCCGCCCAGGCCGTCGCGCTTCGGGACATACATCTGCTCCATGATCTCGCGGAGCCAGTATGCAGTCCTCCAGGGCTCGCTTGTCCACTGGAAGAGGTAGGGGATATGGTGGCTCGGTTCGTTGCCGTGCACATATCCTCCTATAAGGCAGGAAGCCTCGATGTCCTCGTTGTCAGCGTAGTATTTCGGGTCCAGGGGAAGTCGGAAGAGAGTGTCGAGGATGCTGAGGAATCGCTCCTCGCCGCCCATCAGGCCTATGAGCCCGTTGACGTCGTGCGGGACGTGGAATGAGAAGTTGTATGAGTTGCCTTCGATGAAGCCCTCGCCGTAAGTCTGGCGGGGGTCTGACGGGCTCTTCCAGCTGCCGTCATCGTGACGGGCTCGTGCGAAGGGGCTGCTGCCGTCGAAAAGGTTGCGGTAGTTCAGCGCGCGGCTTCTGTAGGTTTCTGCCAGTGAATCCCGTCCAAGCAGCTGAGCAGTACGGTAGATGGTCCAGTCGTCGTAGGCATATTCGAGGGTGGTGGAGGCTCCGGTGGACGAAGACTCCAGCGGCACGAAGCCTTTCTCCATATATGCTCCGAGGCCCTCCAGATATGGCACCGTAGAAGTGGCGGTCATGGCTTCGAGGACGCGGTCGGGGTCGAGAGTGTGTCCTGCTGCCTTGTCCGTCTCTATGTTCAGGAATTCGTTCAGTGCGTGGCGGCTCCCTCTCAGGCCGCGTCTGCTTCTGCCTTCCGCTTGTCTGCTGTCGCTCCGGCTGCGGCCGGAGTCCGGGGTAACGCCGGCGTTTCGGGCTTTCTTAACGTTGGCCGCATAGCTTTCCCCGAGGACGTCTGCCAGCACTGAAACTGCGTGATAGCCGCTCATGCACCAGCCTTCGTTTGCCATCAGAGACCATATCGGCAGCAGGCCGTGAGCGCTCTGAGCCTGGTGGTCCAGCATAGAGACGGCCATGTCAGTCGCCCGCTGAGGATGCATCAGAAGCAACAGGGGATGCTCGGCGCGGTAAGTGTCCCAAAGTGAGAAGACAGTGTAGTTGTCTCCTTTGCTGTGGTGGATCGCTCCGTCCAGACCACGGTATGCCCCGTCTACGTCGCTGTAGATAGAAGGATTGATCATCGTGTGGTACAGAGAGGTGTATAGCATGCGGAGCTGGTCCGGAGAGCCGGTGGCTTCCAGCTTGCCAAGTTCCTTGTTCCAGCTGTCCGCTGCGGCTTTTTCGATTTCGTCGAAAGGCTTGGGACGGCTGGCTCCGATGATCTGATACAGGTTCTCCAGGCTGGCGTTAGAAATCCTTTCAAGGTTCTTGATTCCGGTTTCAGTCAGACGGTCGTAGTCTTCATCTGAGGATTCTGCAATGAGATTCCTGAGGGCGCCTTCCACCGAGGTGGAGCTCAGGGCTACTTCCACTTCCAGCGTGTCGTCGCCGCTCCAGTCGAAGTCGAACCAGCAGACGATGCCTCGCCCGGCCATCTCCGGGAAGTTGCGGTTCACCGGGAGTTTCCTCCAGAAACCGTTGTACTGCGAGCGGACGGACTCCTTATAGCCGTAGTCAGTGACAGGCTTCGAGAAGCGGATTGCGAAGTATGTGTAACGTTCGCGTGCCCAGCCCTGGGTGATGCGGTAGCCTGTGAGAAGGTTGTCGCCGTGCATCCGGACGCTGGCCCAGAGAGTCTTGCCATCATAATCGTAGATACCGTGGGTGAAGTCCGCAATCAGGTGGCGTTGATGGGAAGTGTTGCCGGCTCCGGTCAGGCCAGTTGCGGGCTGCAGGGCTCCGGTGGCTTGCACGGTATTGTTCTGATTGGAAGAATCAGAGATGCTATTCTCTGAAGGGAAAGTGTAACGGTGGCGGGCTGTGCGAGTTGTGGCTGTGACCTCCGCACGGATGCCGTAATCCGCAAGGGTGACGGCGTAGTAACCCGGGCTGGCCGTCTCGCTGTCATGGCTGAAGCGGCTCCTGTAGCCCTGTTCCGGTTTGGCGGCAGTGCCTGGATTGAGATGCAAAGCTCCGGTAGTCGGCATCAGCAGCAAGTCGCCAAGGTCCGAGTGGCCCGTGCCGCTCAGATGAGTATGTGAAAAGCCTGTTATAGTATTGTCGGAGTAACGGTAGCCGGCGCAGAGAGAATACACCTCCGGTTGATATTTGCCGGCAACGTTGTGAGGGATAGTGTCAGTGTCCGGGCTCACCTGCACGCCCCCGAACGGCACGCACGCCCCAGGAAAAGTGTGCCCCATCCCGTCAGTGCCGATAAAGGGATCCACATACGCCGTAAAGTCAGCGGTCTGAGCGCTTGTTGACGTACCTCCTGGCTGGCGGGCGTTGGATTTGCTGCCGGTCAGGTTTGCGTTCTGAGTGCCCTGAATACCGCTCCCCGTGCTGCCCGTCTGGCTCGCGCCATCTGCGCCAGCCACGCTGACGTTCTGCGACGCTCCAGCTGCGTTGGAGGCACGGCCCCCGGCGTCACGCTGCGAACCACCGCAGCTCGCCAGCACCGTCGCCGTTGCAACAGTGACCATCGCCGCCGCTGCAATGTGTATAATAAGTCTTTTCATAGATTCTTTCCGGATATTTCCCCGGCGCCAAAGTTAGCAATAATTCACCAAAAGGCAGACGCTCCCCGCCGGGGTGCGGTAGGTCATCAATATAATCGACGACCTACCGCAAAATAGGCCGTTTTTGCGGTAGGTCCATCAAAAAAAGCAACGACCTACCGCACCCAGAGCAGATTGATGCACCTGCCGCGACTGCCGGTAAGCCTGGTCCTCCGGCTGCTTCAGTCAGTATACTTTTTCCCGGGGAAGAAGCGGTTCACGTGCTGGCAGTAGTGCTCGTATTCGGGATACTTGCCGCCGCTGATTTCCTCGGCGAGTGACGAGCTGCCCTGAAAGAGGACGATCAGCAGCAGCGCGCCGATGACGCTCCAGTTCAGGATGCCCATGCCCGCGCCGATTGAGAATATGTAGAATGCCACCCAGATGCTCTGTTCGGCGAAATAGTTCGGATGGCGGCTGCGGCTCCACAGACCGATGGTGTTGAAACCCTTGTTGTAAGGTGCCGGAAGCTCTTCAAGCTTGCGACCCTCAGCCAGCAGGGCGCGCTTGCGGGTCTGGAATGCCCACTGCTGCTCGTCTGCGACAGTTTCCCAGATGATCAGGCCGAACATCAGCACAGCAGCGACGCAGTCTACCCATCCGAAGGGGGCATCGGACCGCATGGCAACCAGTGCAGGAAAAGTAGTCATCAGCACCAGCGCATTCTGATAGATTGAGATGAAGCCGAGGTCGAAAAGAGCCCATGCCCAGCGCTTGCGGAAAGTGCTGCCGGAGCGGACTATGGCCCAGCGGTAGTCTTCCTCGCCTTCCCAGAATTTCAGGCTGTAAGCTCCCTTGCGGGCGAAATTGAAAGTCAGACGTATGCCCCAGAGGGTGGCCAGTACTGCCATCACCACCAGCCTTGCGCTCATTCCGCCATTGGCGGCGATGATCCATGTGTACGCAATGGGCAGCAGGCTCCAGAGCTTGTCCATCTGGCTGTTGTTGCCGGTAGCTTCACCCACGATGAAACAGAAGGCTGCGCTGCACCCTGCTATAATCAGGAGAGTCTTTAGCGTAGACATCTGGGTTTCATCCAGCATCGGGCCTACGGTGAAATAAAGGATAGGACATACGATAATTGACAGCCCCAGCAGAGTGGCCATCAAAGGAACATTCATTTTTTTCATAGTTCAGATTCAGGTTGGAAAGGAATTATTTGCTGCCAAGCCAGGTAAGCTTGCGCCAGATGGTCTCCAGAGGGCCGCGCTGATGTTTCTTGGCCCATTGGCGGAGTATGATTATCTGCAGCACCACAATGGCGATGCCGGCCAGGAATGACCAGGTAGTGCCGAAAACGTAGTGCATGCCCAGTCCCCAGCCGTAGAAGATGAAGCTGCCCAGGAGGGATGACATCAGGTAATTGGTCAGCGACATGCGGCCGAAGAAACATATATGTGACAATGCCTTGCGGAAGCCTTTGAAAGCGTACCAGAGCAGGACGACTCCGGAAACGATGAGCAGCAGCATGGCCAGATTGTAGAGAGGGTGGATCAGCGAGTCGATCTTGCCGAAATAGACATTGCCCTCGTGCCACTGACCGGCGATTGAGCCGGCGGCCACGGCCAGCGCAGTTACGATGCACACCACGCGCCATATTTTGAGGTGATTGCCCTCATTGTAGAAGAGGCGGTGACGGCCTAAAAGTATGCCGAGGAAGAACAGGCCGATGGTCTGGGTGACGCGGCCTTTCATCACAAACCACAGCCACGATGCCTTGAAGCCGTAGCGCAGACTGGCTGCGGCGTGCTCCAGGAAGGTCCCGTCCGCTCCGGCGCGGCCGATCTCCATATAGCATTTGCCCATCGCTGAGATGTCAGGTTTCCAGCCGCTCAGCAGGCTGTATATCTCCACAGGCTGGATCAGCAGCAGGATGGTGAGGACCCAGAGCAGCGGAGTGCAGAGGTATCCGGCAGGAATCATCAGCAGTCCCCACAGGGCGTAGAAAGTGAGGATGTCGCCGTCGTAGAACACCAGATTGATGATGCCGAAGCAGAGCAGCAGGAGCATGCGCCATGCGAAGCGCAGCGAGAAATCCTTCCCCTTCTGGGCCTGGTTGTCCCTCATAATGAAGAAGCTAAGGCCGAACAGCAGTGCGAAGATGCCGTACATCTTGCCGGACAGGATTACAGTAAGGATATTGAAGACCTTGCCGTCGAACGGCAGAGCCCAGCTCACGTCCCGCGGAGTGCCGAGGTTGAAATGTTCTACTGAGTGATAAAGGATGATGCCGATTACGGCAATGCCCCTGAGGGCGTCAGCCACTTCGATGCGGCTGTTCTTGAGGCCTTTGGTTTTGTACATCTTGTAGGGAATGGACTGCAAATATAATACTTTCTTCCGAACGGACCCGCAGGCCAGGGAAGTAAAGCGGCATCAATATGTGCTGAAGAAGAAATAGAATGCAGCCCAGTTTGTAGGGATGTCCTTGACGTGGCCGATAGTGCGGTAATTCGAATCCTGGACAGTGCCGTCGTCCTTGACATGACCGATGGTGCGGTAGCTGGCGTCCTGCACGGTGCCGTCCTTCTTGATGTGGCCGACAGTCCGGTAGTTGGAATCCTGAACAGTGCCGTCGTCCTTCAGATGGCCGATGGTGCGGTAGTTGGCGTCCTGGATGGTGCCATCCTTCTTGATGTGGCCCACGGTGCGGTAGGACTTGTCCTGGATGGTGCCGTCGGACTTGATGGTACCGACCGTCTGGTAGCTGGAATTGGTGATCTTCTGCGCGTGGCACGGGATGGCGGCGAGCAGCAGGACGGCAAGCAGAAGCGGTTTGAAGAGTCGGAGCATGTCTGTGTGGTTTGCAAGTTTGCTACCAAAGTTAGTCATTTTTCGAACATATCTGTTACTCTTGCAATTAATGCCGCAAGGGAGTATCTTAGTAGTCTGAAACTGATTCGCATTGTGTGATGGGCAAAACGAAGAAGAAACATGAGTTTGCGGTGCGGCAACGCGCCTTCAAAATCTGGCAGAATCTGGGTTATTTCCCGTGGAGGCAGCCCGGCAAGGGTCGCAGAAAGGACCGTGACTTCTATAAGGGAGCTTTCGACACTATCCCCTTTATGAACGAAGACGGCAAGCGCACATTCTCGCATCTGATGCTGCGCCCTGGATACATGATCAGGGATTATATCAACGGCAAGCATGACAATTATCTCGCTCCCCTTGCCTCGCTGATCATTTTCTACGCGTTCTTCGCTTTGGTTGCTGCTGTCATGCAGCCAGTCCAGCAGGAGAAAGATAGGCCGGGTTTCGATACAGATTTTGACCAGATGACTGAGTTCGCGCAAAGCAATGCCGCACTCATTGCGGTGAACACCGCCAAGCTCGTCCAGCGAGGATACATTTTTATGAACCTGGACCGCTTCCCGGAACAAGTCGACACGCGGGGCGAAGTGGCATTGGCCGCCCTTGAAGGAAAGGTCCGAAGTCAGGGTATCCCCCTGTTCCTGGGTAAGTTCCTGCTGCTCTGGCTCTCGATGAGCATCGTCCTGCGCAGGTACAAGGTCAGTATGTCCGCCGCAGCCGCAGCCGCATCCTTCGTGCTCTGCCAGTTCAGTTTCTTTATGATCTTCGCAGTGCTCCTCAGTTTCGGCGAAAGCACGTCCATAAGCCTCGGACTGATGGCAGTGCTGCTGACAATCGATTACCACCAGTGGCTCGGCCTGCGATGGCGCAAAAGCATCGGCACGGTGCTCAAAACCGGCCTGTTCTACGGCTTGATGTTCCTTGCCATTATACTGCTGGTCAGCCTGTTGGCAGTCCTGATATCCTGGATTAAATTATAACGGAAACAACCCATAACATTTAAGTTATATGAAAGCCAATACATTCTTTGCCCTCGTCACCGGCCTTGCCGCCGGCGTAGTGATTGGTATGATGATAGCACCGGAGAACGGCGAAGAGAACCGCAAGGAGTTCCGCCGCAAGGTTGATGATTTCCTCGACAGACGCTGCAGCGCAAAAGAGAAGGAGGCCACTGCAAATGAGTGATACCAATTTTACACGTCCGGTCGAGAACCTGGCCAGTGACGCCCGCGGATATGTGGGCGCCCAGTGGGACAATGTCAAACTGCGTTCTGTCAAGGCTCTGTCGTCCGGGACAGGAAAGATCTTCTGGGTCGTACTTGTCTTTATACTCGTAGCCGTGCTGGTGCTGACCCTGTCCTTCGCGTTCGTGCTTTGGATCGGTGAAGCTCTCGGCAGCTATGCGGCCGGCGCGTTCATCGTTTCAGGCGCCCTGCTGCTGATCCTTGTGATAGTATTCCTGCTGCGCAAGGTCCTGTTCAGAAACACGCTCGTTTCATCATTCATAAAGTCGTTCTTCCCCAACGGCAATGAAAACGTAAAGAATCAGAACGATCTCGAAAAAGCCATCCTGCTCAACGAGGTGGCTATCAGCCGACAGGAAGTCAAGGTCAACCGCAGCTTCGGCGAGGCCCGTCAGTTCTATACCAGCCCCGGCCTCTACGTGGACGGCATCGCCTCCGTAGTGAGCAAGGTGACATCCCTCTTCGAGAAGAAGAAGGAGGAGGAAAAAGCCGCCGAAAAGGCGTCCGGAGACGAGGAAAAAGCCCCGAAGAAAAAGTCAGCTTCAAAGTCCCGTAAAGCCCCGAAAGAAGAGCCGAAGCCCGACGACGCGCCTTCTTCAGAGAGCGAAAAATAAGATCATTTAAGTCTGGGTGCGGTTAGATAGGCTTGCCGCTCGGCTTCCGGGAATTTCTCGATGGCGTAACGAAGCATGGTTCGAGGCATGGTCTGGTAACGGGGCTGTTGCGATTCCGGTTCCAACAGATACGCTTCGAGCGCGTGCTTGTCTTTCTTACCAGCTTCCCGTAGCAGCCAGCCGACAGCTTTATGGATCAGGTCGTGAGGATGATGCAGCAGGATATCGGCGATGGCGAAAGTGTCGCCAAGCTGGCCGTGACGGATGAAAGTCATCGTACTCACAATGCCGATGCGCTGCTCCCAGATAGTCTTTCCGTTGCGAGCGAGGTCATATAGAAGTGAACGGTCTTTGTCCAGGAGCCATTCGCCGAGAAGTGGGTAACAGCTCAGGTCTACCAGGTCCCAGTTATTGATACGGTCAGTATGCTCCAGGTAGAAATGCACGCAGTCCTTGCGAGTCATGGATGATGCGGCGGTCTTCTTGTCTGCATGCTTGAAAATCTCCACCAGAGTGAGCAGCGCGGCCAGCCTCACTTCGTGATAATCATTGACAATGCATTCTTCAAGTTCGGAAACGCGTACCAAATTCCAACTTTTTTTAACCACTTCGCGAGTCACGGGGACCTTGATTCCCAGGAACTTGTCGCCCTCGCCATACTGACCGGGCCCAGTTTTGAAAAACCGGGAGAGGCCGGCCACCTGAGAAGGGTCGGCATGAGACATCATCTGGGACAGTAAAACATTATCCATATTAAACGTTTAAAAACGACTAGGACAAAGATAAGGCAATATCTTTACCGTACTGGGCAAAAGTGCCGGTTGTTTATTATGAAAGATTTTTATTTGCTCACTACGGAACATTTTGAGCGCTGCCTGTGGTTCCGTGACGACAGTGATTTCAAGGTAGCTATGAATCACGCTGACCTACCGCACCCAGTTGCGAAGAAAAAGGTTATCTTTACAGAAACAAATACTTCAATTCGATGAAAAGAATCATTTGCATCTTACTGGTGCTGGCGGGCTGCGCGGCCGTGGTGCGGGCACAGGCGCAGAATCCTCAGCAGCCGAGCTGGCTTAGCGACGCGGTTTTCTATCAGATATATCCGTCTTCTTATCAGGACAGCGACGGCAACGGCATCGGGGATATTCCGGGCATCATATCACGCCTTGATTATATACAGTCGATAGGGGTGACCGCCATCTGGCTGAACCCGGTGTATGTGTCGGGATGGACTGACGGCGGATACGATGTGATTGACTTCTACCGTGTGGACAAGCGCTTCGGAACTAATTCGGATCTGATGGAGCTGATCCGTC
>JAFYZI010000033.1 GCA_017548725.1 Bacteroidales bacterium | reverse complement strand
GCCAGCCGACGGCCGGAAAATCATTCTGTGGCCAGTTGGATGTGGATAGAGAAGTTTTCTGCACATATTTCAGCAATCCACAAAACAAATCACCGGAACTGCAAATGTCAGCTCCGGTGATTGCGTATATGGTGGATCGGGACTATTCGGCGGCGGGAGCTTCGGGCTCTGCTTCAGCCTCGGCAGAAGCCTCGGGCTCGGCGGCGGGAGCGGGAGCGCCGGGGAAGCCGCAGAATTTGGCGCGGTGCTCGGCCATGATGGCGTCAGCCTTCTGAGAGAAGAAATCGTACATGACGCCGTCGATGGCAAAGACGATTACGATAGCGAGGATGACTGCGATGGCTGCAAGTACGGGACCGACTTTCGGAATGGCTCCGAGAATACCGCAGACAATGCCGATGGCTATAGCGCAGATCAGGCCGGTGAAGAAGATGCGCCATTTGTTGCCGTAGGTAGCGTCATAGCTGAGCAGCAGAGACTTCAGCGGAGACACGTGCTTGTCGATAAGGAAATATATAGCGAAGCTCCATGCGATAGCGATGATCAGGGCTGGCAGCAGCATGAAAGCGGCGGCAGCCATGGTTCCTATCGAAATGAAGCCCATCAGCAGGAAGAAATTGCCGATGTTCTTGAAATTATCTTTATTGAAGATAGAAACAGGATCAATTGTCTCGCCGCGGCCTATGCCGATGACAGCTTTGTACAATCCGATAGTGGTACCAACGTTGAGATAAGGAATCCAGAAAGTAATGAAGTAGAGGATTACCATCAGCAGCAGCGGGAAGAAGTTCTTGAGGCCATACTGGACGCCGTCCTTGATGGTCTTGGTGATGTCGAGTTTCTCTGTAGTCATAGTATTTGGTTTAAGGTTGATGCGAACAATATCCAAATATAGCAAAAAACATTGTAAATTAGCATCTGCCACCTGCATAAACTGAAGATTATGAAAGCCATCCATGCCTTTTCCTCCCTCCTGCTCGCAGCAGCCTTCCTGACCTCATGCACACAGACGCAAGCCCCTTCGCGGATCGGAGTCTACCCCGGCGATCCTGACGAATATGACGGCCCGGTGATGACGGCCGCTGACGGCAGCTACCGCAATCTGGCCCTCCACCGCCCGGCATGGCACTCAGGCAGCATGGACTACAACCTCACCGGCCACCTTGTCACCGACGGCATAGTCACAAGCGAAGCTCCTGTCTTCATGCAGCTTCTGGCAGGCGGCGAGAATATCGAGACGCGCCTTCGCGAGCGCCTCTTCGACGACAATTTCACGGCGGTCACAGTGCCCGGCAAGGCCGGCGCAAGACTGGAACTGGGCCTTGAAATGATATAGGATGCAGACGTGATCACCTTCGAAGGCAACTGCAGGATGAAACCTGGGGAAAGCCTGCCCGCAAGCTTCACTCCCAAGCTGACGGCGGTGCTGAATGACGAGGACTACACCATCGTGGAACTGCCCCTGAGGCCCTGCAGCCCCACCATCCACGAGGGCGGCGGCAGCCAGAACGTCTCCGTGCTGGAAGGCCTCTCAGCCACCAAAACCTTGCAGCCCAGGCGCGGCTCGTCCAGAGAGCTGGCCTTCGCATATATGGCCGACCTGCCGGACGTAAGATGCGGCGCCTTCATCATAACACTCGACACCGACGCGGCGCAGGAATGGAACTTCACCGAGGTGAATTTCTACAAGGACGGACATGAAGTGTCGATGCTGCCCAGCGAGCATTTCGTGAGTGCATGGATGCCGGAGCCGCTGAGCAACGAGTCGTCCGTCACCGTCGACCTCGGCGCAGTGGCGGATTTCGATCTCTTCCGCATTTTCTGGGCCGGCGACAATAAAGCTGAAGGGCTCATAGAGACATCCAAGGACGGCCTCAAGTGGAAAGAAGTGGCATCCCTGGACTACGGACAGGAAGAAATCGCAGCCAAAGGCAAAGGACGCTACGTGCGCCTGACCGTATACGGCCTCTGCGCGATATCGGAATTCGAAGTATGGGGCAAGGGCGGAGTCGTGCCGGCAGCACAAGAAGCCAGGACGGCAAGCGGCGACACGCTGGAGCTCTCTCGCGGAGCATGGATGCTGCAGCGGGCTTCTGAAGTGAAGGCCGGCGGCGCCGAGATCTCCACCAAAGGCTTCTCCACCGACGGCTGGCTCCCGGCCACAGTGCCCGGAACGGTAGCCGGCTCGTACTTCAACGCCGGAGCAATCCCCGACATACGCTATGACGATGACCAGCTGCAGATTTCCGAGTCTTATTTCAACGGCGATTTCTGGTACCGCGACACATTCGCCCTGCCGGAAGGCTTCGCAGGCCGCAGACTCATACTCGACTTCACTGGCATTAACTGGAAGGCCGACATCTTCCTGAACGGCACGAAGCTGGGCCGCATCAACGGCGCCTTCATGCGCGGCCGTTTCGACGTGACTGACATAGTGGCTGACAAGAACGCCCTGGCAGTGCTGATCCACCGCAACGCCCATCCGGGCATTATCAAGGAGCAGACGGCCATCACCGCCGACACTAACGGCGGCATCCTCGGAGCCGACAACCCCACCTTCCACCCTTCCATCGGCTGGGACTGGATTCCTACGGTAAGGGGCCGCAACATCGGCATCTGGGACAACGTATACCTGAAAGCCGAAGGCTCTGTCAGCGTCGATGACGGCTATGTCACAACACATCTGGCCGACGGTGCAGTGACTGTGGCTCCCGGAGCTGTAGTGAAAAACCTCGGCGGCAAGGCGATTGACGGCGTACTGAAGATGACAATC
>JAFYZI010000032.1 GCA_017548725.1 Bacteroidales bacterium | reverse complement strand
GGCTACAGCTCCAGATGCACCCTCATCTCTTCGCCCGTAAGAGGATTGGTGAAGACGGCGACGTAATTGCCTTTCGGGAGCCAGATGTTCGAAATGCACCAGGCATCATCATTCCTGTCCACTTCAATAAAACTGTGTACGGCGCCATGCTTCTCATAATAATCTCGGACGCAGCGCCAAATCACCGGCTTGTCGCTGCCCTCCTTGTAGACCACCCAGGGAATATCCTTCAGCGTCTCGAAATACATGTACAGCGTCTCGCCATTGACAGCGCTATGCGTAGATTCCCCCTCCACGTCATATCCGATCTTTACCATCGACCCGAGCGGCCGCTTATTGAAAACAATAGCGTCGAGAATGTCGTCAGAGACAACTTTCCACTCGCCTGTGGCAGAATCCTGCAGGCACAAAGTAATCCTGTCCCCGTCCGCCAGCTTGCTTTTAATCGTGCACTCAACCGGGCCGATATTGACAAAGTCCTCAGTAGCAGGGAAAAGAATTCTCTTGAAATCAGGAGAAATCTTCTCCTTGAGAGTCCCCTTGCTGTCAAAAAGCATATAGGAGAAAGTGAGTGTGAACGAATCTCCCGTCGGATAGAATGTGCTTAGCCTTATCAAATTCTCGCGTACGGTAAAAGGCTTGTTTTCAGCAATGTCATAGGGGACAATCACTCCATAGTTCTGTACGAATTCCGTCGTGGGCAGACCTCCCTCGTCAGGCTTGATGTTGTAGACAGCCTGCTGATAGAGGGTGAATTCAAACAGGTCTTCTTCATGCTCTTCTACCGGCTCAAGAGTATAGAAAGCAGAACCTCCGCCCCATCCATAGTTGAGGCTGAAATAGCGGCCTTCGTAACCGTCTACCACAAAAGCGTGCCCCTCCCAGTCTTTGTTATAACCAGCATAAAGGACAGGCCTGTTGGCGTTGATCTCATCCTTCAGCATCTTTTCCCAGTCTTCCTGCCGGTGAAAATCACTACGCATAGCATACTGTATGCCCTTGTCATACTTGAAATACTTGGCCAAAGGCCAGGCATCATCCGTATAAGCTCCCGACCCTTCCGGAGAGAACTGCATCTTGACCATCACGGCGACATCATAGGCCAGGCGGGCCAGCTGAGCTGATTCGAGCGAGCTGAAATTATTCGACTTCATCGGCATCTTGCTCCAGTCATACTCATGGTCCAGCTCAATAGGGTCGATATTGACATTATTATATGAATAGCCGGGAATAGTTCCCTCGCCTTTGAGCGGCCACTGGTGGTAACGCATAATGATTGAGATTGCTGTCGCCACACATCCGACCGGGCATTCCTGCCCTTTCAGCTTGGGAACGAGATTGTTGAAGGGGGCGAACTGATGCCACGGCGCGGTCTTCAGGACTACCTGGCCTTCATTGTCGCTCTCGGCCTTGGTGGCAGCCGACGACCAGCCCTTTTCGCGGGCGAAAGAGATGATTGACGAATACCAGTCGAATGCATCACGCATGTTCTCGGGCATGTCGCGGTAAGCAGGGATGCTGCCATCAAGAGAGTAGGCCAGCACGGGCCTTGCGGCATCGTCACCCGAAGCCACGACAAAACCTCCTTCCGGTCTTACGAAAACATACATTGTAGGCTCGTCTTCGCCGGCCTTGGTAGCTGTCTCGGGGAATGACCAGGCGAGGCGCAGATCTTCGGGAGCCACGCGGGCCTTGGTGCGGGGCTGCACTGAAGAGATGAAGATGGCTGCGTTGCGGCGGGCCTGCTCCTCAGAGATAGGCCGTGCATCTGAAATCTGCCACAAAAGCAATGCGGCGACAAGTATTATTATCTTTTTCATTTGCGCAGCTCCTTCAAATTAATTGTCATTTCATTTTTAACATCGTTGAAGATGAAGGACTTGACATCGTCGAGCTCGACGGTGACAGTATGGGTGGTGCCGACAGAGCCGTAGTCGTGCGTGATGTTGGCTTTGTAATAGTCATTCTCCCCGTCACCCCAGAAGATGAAGGCGAAAGGATTTCTGCCGCCCAGCTTGGGAGACTGGACGATCTGATCTTCTGTCGTGAAGGTGAATGAGGGCAGCAATGCATGCTGGTAGACATGCAGCGTGTCGGGCATCTCCAGGCCCTTGAAGTACACGAGGATGCGGGATTCGCGGGGCAGACCCTCGTCACCCAGAGGCGCCGCCGTCACGTAGAAACGGGTGCCTTCAGCCGACCTTTCTTTCTTTTCGTAAGAGAGCCATCTGTCTTCCAGTTCAATCCTGTAATTCTCCGGATCGAGGTCGACAGCTTCGAAGCTGCCCTTCCAGCCTCGGCCTGAAACTTCCATTACATTGGAAACCAGGATGGGATATAAATCCTGCACTACCTCGACCTTGGCGTCGAAACCTTCCTTGCTGTTGATGAATTCGATCATAGCGGTACGTTTGCTGCGGGTGCCGTTCTCCATGACCTCGAAAGTATGGTGATGCGAAGGCAGCGCCTTGCTGTCTGAGAGCTTCACCCAGTCGGAGTCGATGACAATGTCGTAGTCGACATTTGTCTGCACCTCAACGTCTATCTTCCTGCCTTCGGCGACGACATCGAAGTGGCTGGAACTCTGGGGCAGGATCATGCCGGGTTTCGGGCCCTGCTTGATCTTGATTTCCTTGGTGAGATCTTCAGCAGTGAAGACAACTACCGTGCTGCGCGGGTCGAAAGAGCTGTTCCTGTCGATAGAGATAGTAACCTGGACTTCTTCTTCGGTAGGTGTCGCTACGTTGGACGGGTTGACATGGGCCCAGATTTCGCCAGCCTTTGCCGACCATGCGCGGTTTGACTTCACAGTGACGGTGAAAGTATAAGCGGCGTCACTTATATCGACATCCTGCTGACCGGAAACTATCAGCTCGGGCGCTTTCTGGCAGGTAGCCAGGAGCAGGACGCTCGTCAGTATCAATAACAGTTTCTTCATTATCCGTTTTTAAACGTTTAGAAACGTAAAATTAAATAAAAAAACACAGTCCCGAAGTCGGGGACTGTGTTTTTTACTGCCGGAAGGACAGCTTATTTCCTCAGGATGCCTCCGAGAATGCTGCCGAGGATGCCGCCGCCTGAAGACTTCTGGCCACCTTTGAGGGTGATCAGGATGTCGTTGATGTCAACATCGCCGTCGCCGTCCTGGTCTTTGATAAGGCCGCTGAGCTTGGTGAAGACGGTGGGGATGAGGCCGGTGAGGGTTGAGCCGAGGTTGGCGTTGAGGCCGAGCTTCTGGATCACATTGTTCTTGAACAGAGTGCCTGCAAGAGCGGTGATAGGGCTCTGGGTAGCATTGGTCTGGCCGGTGAGCAGCTTCTTGATCATGTCGAGGCCGCCGGCCTTGGTAGCTGTCTGGGTGAGGCTGCCGAGGATTGAGTTAGAAAGACCGTTCAGGATGTCATTCTTCTGGTTTGCGGGGAGAGCGACGCTTCCTGCCAGATTGCCCACTTGCTGGGCGATGAGGTCTTGAAGATTGAGTGCCATATTGATAAGGTTTTTTGGTTTTGATTATTAGTACGAATATAATGATTTTTCAGCAGAAAAACTACTCGGCACGGAACATATATCGAAGGCCCAGAGTTGCGCCGAAATTGTGTTCCAACAGTGAGCCGTAGTCGGCATAGATGCCCCAGGTTATGGCGAAGCTGCCGACCGGCACCTCTCCCATCAGCGCTCCGGACAGCTGGCGCAGCGGAATCTCATTCACCGTGCCGAACTTCTTGTTCCACTGATCTTCGCCGGCATAAGGCGCACGGTAGCGGCCGTAGTTCTTGCTGTAGGTGAGCATTGCTTTGTAGGGCAATTTGTGGAACGCCTTGCCGGCGATGCTGAAGTGGTGGGCCTTGAGGCGGTTGTTCTCCACTCCGAGGACCATCGCGCGGCCGGTCCATGTGCGGGCATGGGTGCCCATTGGAACAAATAGCGGGTTGCCGATGGTGCGGCCG
>JAFYZI010000006.1 GCA_017548725.1 Bacteroidales bacterium | reverse complement strand
CCTGCCCGAGGGCGTGCGCGTCTATTCCGTGTCTGAAGACGGAGCTTCGGTCTATTCGGCTTCCGACGTGGCCCGCGAGGAGTTCCCCGACTATGACGTGACTGTCCGCGGAGCGGTATCCATCGGCCGCAGGCTCATGGACCCTCTGGCCGAGCTGGTCAAGATAGATCCCAAGTCGATAGGAGTGGGGCAGTACCAGCACGACGTCAACCAGACCCTGCTGAAAGAGACTCTGGACAATACTGTCGAGAGCTGCGTAAACAGCGTGGGAGTGAACCTTAATACGGCCAGCAAGCATCTGCTGAGCTATGTTTCCGGCATCGGTCCAGCTCTTGCCCAGAACATAGTGGACTACCGCAGCGAGAATGGAGCTTTCCTGTCCCGCCAGGACCTGCTGAAAGTCAAGAGGTTGGGCGACAAGGCCTTCGAGCAGTGCGCCGGCTTCCTGAGGATTGCCGGGGCTGCGAATCCGCTCGACAACTCGGCGGTGCATCCCGAGAGATACGGCCTCGTGGAGCAGATAGCTTCCGACATGGGAGTTGAGGTTTCCCAGCTTATCTCCAACGAGCAGCTCTGCGCCAAGATAGACGTCAACCGCTATGTCTCTGACGTGGTGGGCCTGCTGACGCTGAACGACATAGTACGCGAGCTGTCGAAACCCGGCCGCGACCCGCGCAAGATCATCAAAGTGTTCGAGTTTTCAGAGGAAATCAAGACCATAGAAGACCTCCGGGTAGGTATGGAACTGCCTGCAATCGTCACTAACATAACAGACTTCGGGGCCTTCGTCGACATCGGCATCAAGCAGAACGGACTTATCCATGTGTCCAAGATGTCCAACCGCCGCATCAGCAGCCCTTCAGAAGTCCTGAAGATACATCAGCACATTCACGTGAAGGTCGAAGGCGTCGACCTGAACCGCCAGCGCATCAGTTTAAGTTTGGTTATTGAAGGGAAATGATATAACTTTACAAGCCAAGCTCCAGAAAAATGAGTGCCGACAAGAAAGTTATAATCATCCCGACCTACAACGAGATCGAGAATATCGAGAAGATGCTCCGCAAGGTGATGAGCCTTGAGGACGGGTTCCATGTACTTATAATCGACGACGGTTCTCCGGACGGCACCGCCGATGTTGTAAAGAGGCTCATGACCGAATTCCCCGAGAGGATTTTCATAATCGAGAGAGAAGGCAAGCAGGGCCTCGGCACAGCCTACATCACCGGTTTCAACTGGTCGCTTGAACACGGTTACGACTATATCTTCGAGATGGACTGCGACTTCTCGCACAACCCCGACGACCTGGCCCGCCTTTACAGGGCCTGCGGCGAAGAAGGGGCTGACCTGGCCATCGGTTCGAGGTACTGCAACGGCATCAGCGTCATCAACTGGCCCATCGGCCGTGTGATAATGTCATACTTCGCTTCGGTATATGTCCGCAAGATGCTCGGCATGAAGGTCTACGACTGCACCGCCGGCTTCAAGTGCTACCGTCGCAAGGTTCTCGACACCATCGATTTCAACCGCATCAAGATGCACGGCTACGGCTTCCAGATCGAGATGAAGTACAACGCCTACAAGCTCGGCTTCAAGATCAAGGAAGTTCCCATCATTTTCGTCGACCGCACCGAAGGCGTCTCCAAGATGAGCAGCGGTATCTTCGGCGAGGCGTTCTGGGGAGTCATCGGGCTCCGTTTCCGCAAGATCAAACCCCGGGCGTGATGAAGCATTACCTCAAGAATGCCACTGTAGTCAATGAAGGTGCCCTGTTCCCTGCGGGCATCTTTATTGTTGATGAGCGTATCGCAGCCGTCTGCAGGTACGACGATGCTTCTGGTATGGAGCGCGAGAAAGCCTGCATCGCAGACAGCGACTCCGTGATCGACCTCCAGGGCAAATATGTGGCTCCGGGCATAATCGACGCCCATGTGCATTTCCGCGAGCCTGGGGCGACCCACAAGGCTTGCATAGCTACTGAAAGCGCAGCAGCGGCGCTGGGCGGAGTCACATCTTATATGGACATGCCCAACAACAATCCGCCGGCCGTAAGCCGCGAGGTTCTGGAGCGCAAGGCGGAGATAGCTGCGCGAGATTCTGTCGTCAATTATTCTTTCTATATAGGTGCTACTGCCGACAATCTGCAGGAAGTGCTTGCATGTGATTTCTCGAAGGTATGCGGAGTGAAGGTCTTCATGGGCTCTTCCACCGGCAACCTGCTGCTCGACGACGACGCGGCCCTGACCCGCCTTTTCGCGGAATGCCCGGCGCTGATAGCCGTCCACAGCGAGGACAATGGCTTGATAGCAAAGAATCTGGAAGCTGCGAAGGCGTGCTTCGGAGACGACATACCTTTCAGGGAGCATCCGAACATACGGTCATCTGCCGCATGTCTGCTGGCAACCAGCAAGGCTGTCCTCCTCGCTGAAAAATACGGCGCCAGACTGCATGTCCTGCATGTTTCCACAGCTGAAGAAGCGGAGCTGCTCGCCGATGTGAAGCCCGATGCAAGGAATATAAGCGCCGAGACCTGCGTGCAGTACCTGTTCTTCTGCAACAAGGACTACGACGAACTGGGGCCCCTGATGAAATGCAACCCTGCGATCAAGTCGCACCGCGACATGCTGGCCCTGCGCAAGGCCGTGCGTTCGGGAGTGATAGACAATATCTCCACCGACCACGCCCCGCACCTGCTGGAAGAGAAGGTGAAGCCCTATCTGCAGTCTGCGTCCGGTATTCCGCTGGTGCAGTATTCGCTGCCCATGATGCTGGATCTTGCCGACCGGGGATGCTTCAGCCTGCCGCTCGTAGTAGATCGTATGGCGCACGCTCCGGCTCGCCTATATGATATAAAGGACAGGGGTTTCATCCGTGAAGGATACTACGCCGACCTGGTCGTTTTCACCAGCGGCCGCCGGCACGCCGTCGCTCCTGCAGCGTCGCGCTGTGGCTGGACTCCGGTGTCGAGACTGAGCGGCAGCGTGGTCCACACCATTGCCAACGGGACCTTCGTCGTCCGCGACGGCAAGCTCACCGGATGCAAGTCTGCGATGCCTCTTTCTTTCCGTTGATATTTTTTATCAACAACCCTCAAAAAAAATTTGCTGGATTAAAAAGAAGGGCTATATTTGCAGCCCGTTTCGGAAGAACGGTAAAGTTGATTGAAAGAATGGAAGACTAAGTACTTTGAAAAGTACAAGGCAATTGTAGCATAACAATTGAAAGAGCAAGCGTGAATTTCTTTG
>JAFYZI010000031.1 GCA_017548725.1 Bacteroidales bacterium | reverse complement strand
GGTGAGAAGGTATTCTTCGTTAAGGAAACCTTCGTTGAGCCTGAGAACATCGCTGTATTCGCAGGTATTCCTACCTATGGTGCAGAGAATCTGAAGAAGATTGCCAACAACAAGATCCCTTACACTAACGCTCTCGGCCGTGTTGACGTAGTTACTCCTTGGACTTATCAGTTCGAGTTCGCAGCTGACGCTATCGAGAATAACATCGCTGTATTCGACGGTGCTGCTGCAGCTGCTGACTATGTTGTAAACAACAACGACATGGTAATGAAGTCTATCGTATTCGAGGTTCTCGAAGCCGACTATCTCGTAGCTCTTGCCAACGGCGAGAAGTCAGTAAGCGAGATTTGGGCTGAACTCGGTAAAGTTCTCGAGCAGGTTAAGGCTGACATGGATGCAGTTGTAGCTTCTACTAAGGCTTCTCAGAAGGCCAACGATGACCTCGCTGCTAAGTTCAATGAGGCTCTCAACACTTACAGAACTGCTACTAAGGACCTCAAGGACGAGCGTGACGCCGCTATCAAGGCTGCTAACGACGCTTACGATGCAGCTAAGAAGGAAATCCTTGATCCTATTTCAGAGAAATATGTTGAACTCCGCAACAAGTACAACGACCTGATGAATCTTGCTGACGGTCTCCGCGGTGCATACGCAACTCTGTGGGCAAATGGTGCTCCTGATACCGACGCTCTCCTCGAGTATCTCTACAAGAAGTATACTGATGCTCTTGAGGATATTGATGACCTCACTTATGAAATCAACGAGCTCAAACTTATTGCCGGCTTGATCACTATCGAGGATCCTACCCTTGATGAGATCCAGGAAGTTATCGACCTTATCCAGGATATCCTCGACGAGATGGATTGGGATGAGTACTATGACCTCGAGTTCTGGTATGAATACTGGAAAGCTGCTTACGAAGCTGCTGTAGCTAGGTTTGCAGAATAATAAATCAATACCTCGACGTATAAAAACAACGATATGTTGAAAAAACTAAGCATATTACTATTGACGATCTTCATGGTTGTGCCAGCAATGGCACAACCTGAGGAGAGTTGCGAGTGTATGTTTGCCCCGCGTGCAGGTCAGTGGGAGTTCGATCTAGTCATGGGACAGAATCAGTTCTTTGGCAATGAGAGAGACCTCAGCATGACCCTTCTTCCCAACAGCTATGGCCAGCCTCTCGGCTCAACCATCGGAACATCTGTTGCGGACGATGCAGATTTCATGATCACAGACCTCACGCAAACAATTAACATTGGTTTCCTGAATACCAACAGCTTGGCTAACATGATCGGTATACAGGCCCGTTATTTCATCACTAACCGTCTTGATATTAACTTCATGGGCTCGTATAACGTAAATCTGCAGCCGGGTAAGGATTACATTGAAGGAACAGTTTACGGACTTACTGAGGCAGCACCCGTTCCCGGTGCAACAACTCCTTACGTACTTCCGAACGCTAACTACACTGTAGGTGACATTTTTGCACAGAAGTCAATTCTTGCTACTGTACAGAATTCAGCCATCGGTCAGTTGGGAATGAACTACTACTTCATGACTCCTAACGAGCGCATCAATCCTTACATTGGTATTTACGGCCAGGTTAAGTGGGCGCGTATCAATTCCCTTTACCCTGCATACACTGGTCAGACAGTCGCTGTCCCCGTTCTTGACGCTGGCAACCTGACTGCTTCTGAAAACTTCCAGGTCATCGATGTAGAAGATATTGCTACATTCCGTGAGTTTGGAAGGGCCGGTCAGATGCTCGGTTTCGGAGGCGGTATTGATTTCGGTGTTCAGTACTCACTAATGCCCGGTCTTATCCTTGGCATCGAGTTCTCACCGGTTCTCTACCAGTATACGCTTATGCACTTGCAGATTTCTGGACAAACTCCTTACTACGCATGCAACCACAACGTTTCCGTTTTCAAGTATCCGCAACTTAAACTCGGTTTCCGTTTCTAAGCATAGCGCGTAGATAACAATAAAAGCCGGTTGGTTTCCCCAGCCGGCTTTTTATTTTGTATATTGGCTCCATAATTGCAGCGAAAGCGCCACGATGAGATTTTCGGTAAAAATAACGGTTCTGCTCATGGCTATGATGTCCTGGGCGCTGCCTGCAGCGGCTCAGAAGTCAGTGCTGTCGGGGTATGTGAAGGAAGCGTCCAGCGGAGAGCCCCTCATCGGTGCAGTCGTGTTCACAGAAGATCTCAGCGCCGGAGTCTCCACCAACAACTTCGGTTTCTATTCCCTGCAGGTCGACCGCAAGCCGCAGGTCATCAAATGTTCCTATGCCGGTTATGTTACCGCAGAAGTCTCCATCGATCCGAAAGGCTCGCTGAAGCAGGATTTTGAGCTGGAGGAGGACCGCCAGGTGTTGGAGGCCGCGAAGGTCTTCTCCAAGAGCAAGAGGGAGCAGCTCACCCTGCCGCAGCTGGGCAAGGAGAGTGTCACAGGCGACATTATCCGCAAGCTTCCGGCCCTGATGGGCGAGGCTGACGTGATAAGGGTAATCCAGATGATGCCGGGCGTCCAGACTCCCAGCGAAGGCTCCACCGGCTTCAGCGTCCGAGGCGGCGGCATCGACCAGAACCTCGTGCTTATGGACGGCGCTCCGCTCTACAATTCCGGCCATTTTCTGGGATTCATGTCTATGTTTAACGGCGATGCCGTGAAGAATGCGCAGCTCTACAAGGGTGATTTTCCCGCTACTTTCGGAGGCAGGCTGTCTTCCGTGCTGGACGTGGCCACCCGCGACGGCAACAACAGTGAGTACAAGGGCAACCTGTCCCTGGGCCTGATAACCTCCCGCGCTGCAATCGAGGGCCCCATAGTCAAGGACAAGCTCTCTTTCATGCTGGCCGGCCGCAGGACCTACATGGACCTTTTCTTCCCGTTGTTCGGCGATGCCATACCGAAGAATACCCAAATGTATTTCTACGACGTCAACGCGAAGCTCAGCTGGGTTGCCGGGCCCAAAGACAGGGTCTATCTGAGTGCCTTCAGCGGCCGTGACGTGTTCGGCATGTCGATGCAGGAATTCGACCTCGACCTTATGCGTTTCAACTTCGCCAACAATACCCAGACTCTCCACTGGAGCCACGAAATCTCGCCGAAGGTATTCTTCAACACTTCGCTCTATAATTCCCGCTACAGTGCCGGGATGGACTGCGAGATGACCAGCACCAGCTTCAATTATCTGATGGGAATCCGCGAGACTGGCCTCAGGGCAGGGCTTACCTGGTACATCAATCCCTCCAATACAGTGCAAGCCGGCGTCAATGCGGCTTATTACCGCATGGATCCCGGAGATGTCGACCCCACCGACGCAGAGTCCATCGTGCAGGCGCTCCACATGCCCCAGAGTTACGGCATCATGCCCGCTGTTTATGCCCAGAACGAGCAGAAGATAGGCAAGCTGACTGTACGCTACGGTTTCCGCCTGGCCTCCTTCTCTACGCTGGGGGAGGCTGTGCAGCGCTACTATGACCCTGTCAGCCACGAAATGACGAAGATGAGGTATTTCCCCGTCATGCGTCCAATCAAGACCTACTGGGGACTGGAGCCCAGAGTCTCCGCCTCACTCTCCGTGACTCCGGATTTCTCCCTCAAGGCGGCCTATTCCCGCTCCTTCCAGTATATCCAGCAGGTGCCCATCAGCATCTCCGGCAGCCCCGTCGACGCATGGTTCATGTCGTCTCCGAACATACTGCCGCAATGCTCCGACCAGTTCTCGGCCGGCATGAACGCCCTCTTCGCCAATCAGGCGCTGGAACTGTCGCTCGAGGCGTTCTACAAGAACAACAAGAACACCATGGATTTCAAGGAAAATCCGGGCTTCGTGTTTGACGATGTCGACAGGGAAGGGCTGCTGCGCTTCGGCAAGTCATGGTCGTTCGGCACCGAGCTGATGCTGCGCTACGATTTCGACCGCCTCGGCGGCTGGCTGTCCTACACCTGGTCCCGCGCCATGTATGACATCCCAGAGCTGAACGGCGGCAAGCCTTACCGTTCGCCGCTGAACCACGACCACGCAGTGAATTTCGTGCTGTCCTACGACATCAGCCGCAGGGTGGAGCTGTCTTCCGACTGGGTGTTCTACAGCGGCGCACCGACCACCTTCCCGACGGGCCGTTTCTCATACGGCGGGTCATACACTTCTATCTATGCCCACCGCAACGAGGATTCCATGCCGAACTACCACCGCATGGACCTCTCGCTGACGCTCAAGAGCCGCCGCAGGGCAGAGGGCAAGCCGTGGGGCAGCGAGTGGAACTTCTCGTTCTACAATGTCTATTCTCGCCACAACGCATGGTCCGTGGCCTTCCTCTACAGCCGCAAGGAAGACCGCCCCATGGCCATGAAAGTATATTTGTTCACCATTATTCCGTCAGTGTCGTACAATGTCTATTTCTAAATCCATACTTGCCCGGCCCGGCTTCCTTGCCGGCCTCTGCCTCTGCCTGCTTGCGCTGAGCGGCTGCAACGAGGAGATAGAGGTCCACACCAGGAGCATGGACCGCACCTATCTGGTGGTGGAGGCGATGCTCACCGACTGCGCCGACGACACCCAGCGCGTGCTGCTGACGGAATCTGTCGATTATTTCGAGGAGGAGACTCCGCCCGTGGTGTCCGGCGCCAGGGTGACGGTCAGCGACGGTGCCGACAGCTGGCTGTTCACCGAGACTCCTGCGGGCAGCGGCTGCTACGTGGGCCCTGAAGGGCTCTGCGGCGTGCCGGGGGTGACGTACAAACTGTCCATTGATGCAGTGGTAGGCGGTTCGGCAGGCCATTACGAAGCTGTTTCCAAGATGGAACAGCCCGGCTTCAGGGTGGATGCTGTGGATTACATGTACGCCGGCAATGCTACGATGAAGCTCGACAGCCTCTGGACCATCGCGGTCTGGGGCGAAGACAAGCCGGGCGCAGACTACTACTATATCAGCGCGCAGCTAAACGATGCAGTTTTCCCCATCGAGCTCAGCCTGGCCATGGACGACAAGTATTTCGACGGGCAGAAGGTGATCTGCTTCCCCATCACGACGCTCTACCAGACTTCTGCCATGTATGAGCAGTACGGCGAAGTCGGCAAGTATCTCGAGACCGGCGACGTCTTCACGCTGAATGTCTACTCCGTCCCCGAAGAGTACTTCCAATTCTACATGGGCTTCGTCTCCAGCTCCGTCGGCTCCTCAATCCCGATGATGCAGTCCCAGCCCGCCAACTGCCCCACCAACGTCACCGGCGGCGACGCAGTCGGCTTCTTCCTCGCCTGCCCCGTCTCCTCCGCCTCCGTCACCATCGAAGACCCCCTGCGGCCGTACTACAAGAAATTGTTCGGCGGGTTCAGATAATCCGTGAAAGTCGGGTTTGCTGTTGCAACCTGGGTAGAACTACTTGCTGATCTTATACAGCACGCAAGCGTGCGGGCGCAGAGTGCCGGAGAGCTCGCTTACCTTGCCGACCTTGGCACCGTCCCAAGGCGTCATCACTTTGTGCTTGCCCGCCAGCCCGAGGTCGGTCTCCAGACTGTAGCTGAACGGCGCTTCGTCGTTGTTGCGGTTGAAGACAGCCAGGTAGGTTTCGCCGGTGCGGCTGTTGACAGATGTCACGGCCAGGATGCCGTTCATGTCGGACAGCTCTTTCACCTGAGAGCCTTCGCGGTGCATGCGCAGCACCTCTTCGTTGGTCAGCAGAGACAGAGTGAAGTCGTCGTTGCTCGGCAGGTCGCCGCCGAACATAAGCGGGCTGCGGAAGATGGTGAAGAAGGTCATCAGGCTGTACTGCTCGTCCTTGGTGAGGCGGGTGTCGCGCTCAGCGCCCCTTTCTCCGCGAATCGAGATGTGGCCCAGCGGGATCATGTCGCAGTCCGGCCAGGTGCCGTCGCCGATGTAAGGATACCATCTCTTGGCGACATTCATCAGGTGAAGCATGTCTCTCCAGATGTCCCAGACATCATTGACCATGCGCCAGAGGTTGGCGTGGGTGCTGACATGCTCTGCAGCCTGGATAGGGGTGGCGCCGGGCGAGGTGCTGAGCACGATCGGGCGGCCGCACTGGTCGATGGCCTTGCGGATCAGATTGATTTCATCCTCCTGATAGAAGGGGGCTGACAGGTCGTCGATCTTGATGTAGTCCACTCCCCAGTCGGCATACATGTCGAAGATTGAGTTG
>JAFYZI010000003.1 GCA_017548725.1 Bacteroidales bacterium | reverse complement strand
TCTGCCCGATATTCTTTGATTGCACAAATTTCTTATAAATTTGTAAGAGAATATGGATACGGCGATAGTCATACTCAACTGGAACGGACTGCATTTCATGAAGCGGTTCCTGCCCGTGCTGAAGGCGGACACCCCGAAGGAGAACTTCTTCATCGTGGTGGCCGACAACGGCTCAACGGACGGCTCGGTGGAGTGGCTGAAGACCGAACATCCCGACGTGCAGCTGATTGAGTTCGACAAGAACTATGGCTTCACAGAAGGCTACAACCGTGCTTTCAGGGAGATCGACGCCGATTACTACATCCTGCTCAATTCCGATGTGGAGGTGACTCCCGGCTGGGCCGAGACTCTCATAGGCTTCATGGAAGACAATCCGGACGCCGGCATCTGCCAGCCGAAGATCCTTTCCGAAGCCAACCGCGACACCTTCGAATACGCAGGCGCTGCGGGCGGGTTCATCGACCATTTCGGTTATCCGTTCTGCCGCGGCCGCATCCTCAGCAACATCGAGAAGGACCACGGCCAATACGACGAAGAAGAGGAGATATTCTGGGCAGCAGGAGCCTGCATGGTGGTGCGCGCATCGCTCTATCATCACCTCGGAGGCCTCGACGAGTTGTTCTTCGCCCACATGGAGGAGATTGATTTCTGCTGGCGAGCCAAGCTGCTGGGCTTCCAGGTATGGGCCGTTCCGCAGGCCAAGATATACCATGTCGGCGGCGGCACCCTCCCCAACAACTCGCCTCGCAAGCTGTATTACAACTACCGCAACAACCTGCTGATGCTCTACAAGAACCTGCCGGGCAATCTCCGCTGGAGGCTCATTGCCATACGCCAGTTCATGGATTTCCTGTCAGCGATGGTCTATCTGTTCACTTTCAAATGGAGCTGGTGCAAGGCCGTCTTCCAGGCTCACCATGACTACCGCAAACTCAAGAAAGTCGAGGACCACTCCGTCTTCTCTGAAGAGTTCAACGACATCGGCCACTACCCCGGCAGCATCCTGCTCAAATTCTTCCTCAGCGGCAAGAAACTCACCTTCGACCAGCTGCGCTTCAAGTGATAATCCGCATCATTACCCCATTTCGCCGCATCGTCAGACGAAGGCGGCGCAAAGCCGTGCCCGACGAGACTCTGCGTGCCGAGGCCAAGGCGTGGCTTATCCCTAGGCTCAAGGAGCTGGCCGACAAGCACGGTTTCACCTACAACAAAGTTTTCATAAAGAACAACGTGTCGAACTGGGGCAGCTGCAGCGTCAAGGGCAACATAAACCTCAACATGCAGCTCATGCGCCTGCCCGAAGAGCTGAGGGACTATGTGATACTCCACGAGCTCTGCCACCTTCGGCAGCTGAACCACGGCGAGGAATTCCACAAACTGCTAAACTCTATCTGCGGTGGCCGCGAGAAGGAGCTGCGAAGACAGCTGCGGAGCTGGCATATAGGGGCTAACGGCGCCAGTGCCTCTTGATGAAGACCCTTGCCTCGCGGTAAATCGCCGAATCGAGCACTTTAAGGGCGAAGATATAAAGCAAAGCGGCTACGACTATCTTGGCGCAAAGCAGCAACAGAGTATTGGAGATGAACTTAGTTGCAAAGAAAGTTGCGATGATCACCAGCATTGCAAGGCCGGCGTATGGCATCACATCTTTCAGCAGCATGGGGATAGTGTAGCCTACAAACCGTCCGCTGATAAAGTGCCATGCAGCCAGGATCACGAAGTTGCAGACGGCTATTGTCAAGGCGATCGCATTGATTCCGTACTTGTACACCACAAAGGCCATAGTTATCTGAAGAACCGCCCCGATCACCGTAATCAGCAGGTTCAGGTCAGAACGGCCATGGGCTATGTTCATCTGTGAATACATGTTGGACAGAGAGAGAGCTATGCAGCCGATGCTGCACAGCTGCATCACCGGGACGCTCGGCATGAACTCGGGGTTGATGACCTGGATGAGTTGCGGAGCGATGAAGGCAAGGCCGAGCATCGAAGGGCATACCAGACATGAGGTCAGCCTCATGAACTTGCGGAAGACCTTCAGCCCTCTCTCCTGCTCTTCGGCCACTCTGGCCATGATGGGCTGGGCCACGCTGTTGACAGTGCCGGAAATCATGGTCTGCCCCATCACAGTCCATTTGTTGCCTTGAGAGTAGAAACCGACCTCCCTTTCAGTATAGGCACGGCCAAGTATCACAGAGAAAATATTGTTCTGGATCTGGGTGACGAACGACGCGATGACCAGCTTGAAGCTGAAGCCGAACATCTCCCAGACAGGTCTGAAATTAATCTTGAAGCTAGGATGCCAGGGGACGATAATTATCCTCAGCACGGAGGCGATGAAACTCATCAGCACTGTGTTGACCACCAGCGCCCAGTAGCCGAAGCCCTTGATGGCAAGGATGATGGCTGCGACACCGGCGACCAGGCTCGCTATTATTTCAATCGCAGCCTTCTCCCGCACCATAAGGAAGCGGAAAAGATAGGCGTTGAAGGCCAGGGAGACGCCGTTGAAGACGAAGGCCAGGAACAACACCCGGGAAATCTTCAGCAGCTCCGGCTGGTCGTAGAAACCTGCAATGAGCGGAGCGCAGAACCACAGCACGACATACATTCCGATGCTGATGATGTTGTTGAACCAGAAGACGGCATTGAAATCGTCGTGGCTGAACTCTTTGCGGTTGGCAAGGGCCGAGGTAAAGCCTCCTTCCTGCAGGGTGCTGGCGATGCCTGTGAAGATGGCGAGCATGCCCACCAGACCATAGTCGCCGGGAGCCAGCTTGCTCAGCAGCACCAGACCGATCAGCGCGCTGATGACCTGTTTCATGCCGCTGTTGAAGCCTCCCCAGAAAAGGCCCTTGATGGTTTTTGTCTTGAGTTCCAGCTCTGCCATAATTACAAATTTAAGAATTTTAAGCTATCTTCGTGATACTTATGAAGGTTTTGCTTGTCAACACATCTGAAACTACCGGCGGCGCCGCCATAGCCTGCTCCCGCATAATGAAAGCTCTGCGAGGCGAAGGCGTCGAGGCTTCCATGATGGTCTGCAATGCCGAAGCGGGCGGAGAGAATGTGATTTCTGCCGGCAGCAGCTTGCGCAAGAAATGGTGCTTCCTCCGCGAGAGGGCGGCCATCTGGGCGGCCAACGGCTTCAGCAAAGACAAGCTCTTCTATGTCGACATCGCCAATTCTGGCATCGACATCACTGCCACCAGAGAGTTCCGTGAATCGGACGTCATCCACCTCAACTGGATCAATCAGGGATTTATTTCGCTGGACGGGCTGAAAAAGATAGTGGCCAGCGGCAAGCCGATAGTCTGGACCATGCACGACATGTGGCCCTTCACGGGAATCTGCCATCATGCCGATGACTGCACAAAATACACTTCAGGCTGCCATGACTGCCCCCTGCTGCCGAAGCGCGGCTGCACCGACCTGGCCAAAAGGACCTTCGGCCGCAAGCTGGAGATCCTGCAGAATGCTGACATTACCTTCGTGGGCTGCAGCAAATGGCTGGCCGGCCTGTGCGCCAAGAGCCTGATCGCCCAAGGGCACAAGGTGGTATCCATCCCGAACCCCATCGACACCTCTCTCTACGCTCCGGTCGACAAGGCTGCAGTCCGCAGCAGACTGGGGCTGCCCACAGACAAGAAGCTGGTGCTGTTCTGTTCGGTGAAGACCACCGACGTCCGCAAGGGGATGCAGTATTTCCAGGAAAGCTGCAGGATCCTCAAGGAGACGGCGGCCTCCGACATCGAGATACTGATCCTCGGCAAGAACGGAGATGTCCTGGGCGCGACGCTTCCCCTTAAGTGCCATGCTCTGGGATACGTATCCGGCGGAGCTTCACTCGCGGATTTCTACAATGCCGCCGACGTGTTCGTGACCCCTTCGCTGCAGGAGAATCTGCCCAACACCATAATGGAGGCCATGGCCTGCGGAGTTCCCTGCGTGGGATTCGAGATAGGTGGCATCCCCGAGATGATCGACCACAGGGCGAACGGCTATGTGGCTGAGTATAAATCTGCAGAAGACCTTGCCCGCGGCATCAGGTGGGTCCTCGAAGAGGCCGACTATGATGCGCTGAGCCGGAACGCCCGTGAGAAGGTGCTCGGCAGCTATAGCGAGCATGTGGTGGCTCAACAATATTTATCGCTTTTCAAATGAAATTCTCCATCATAACTATATGCTACAACGCGGCGGCGACCATCGAGCGCACGCTCGTCAGCGTCACCGGCCAGAGCTGGGCCGACAGGCAGTATATTATAATCGACGGGGCTTCGAAAGACGCTACCCTCGACATTATCGGCCGGTACCGTGACAAAGTGGACATACTGGTGAGCGAGCCGGACAAAGGTCTGTACGACGCAATGAACAAGGGCCTGAAGCTGGCGGACGGCGACTATGTGTTGTTCATGAATGCCGGGGACCGTTTCCACGAGAGTACTACCCTTGAGCAGATTGCCGCCCAGGTGAAGGACCGCGATCCGCTTCCTGGCGTGATTTACGGGAATACCGCCCTTACCAACATGGCCGGCGAGATATACGGCATGCGCAGGCTGGCTCCGCCGGAGCATCTGACATGGAAGAGTTTCAAGAACGGGATGCTGGTGTGCCACCAGGCTTTCTACGCCCGCCGTGACCTTGCGGAACCCTACGATCTGAAATACCGCTACTCTGCCGACGTGGACTGGTGCATACGCGTCATGAAGAAGGCAGATGTGCTTCACAACACCCACCTTATAGTAGCAGATTATCTGGAAGACGGCAGCGGAGTCACCATTGACAACCGCAAAGCCTCGCTGAAAGAGCGCTTCGCCATAATGCGCAAGCACTACGGCCTGCTCAGCACCTTATGCCATCACGCCTGGTTCGTGGTGCGTCTCCTTTTCAAATAACGGCTGCAGGCATATCCGGCATAGACCAGAACCAAACATACCAGTATGCCGAATGACATTCCGGCAAGTCTCTCCGTTTTCTTGAGAGAAACCGGATCGAATACAAACTCTATCTTATGCTGTCCTGCAGGAACGGCAAGAGCTCTGAGGATATAGTTCGCACGGCCCACCTTGACTTCATTGCCGTCGATGTAAGCCTGCCATGAAGGATAGTAGACTTCCGAGAAAACCACGGTACCGGGCTTGTCGCTAATCGTTTCATATACCAGGCGATTGGGAGCATATTCTGTCAACGTCACCGTTCCATATGCTCCACCATTGCCGACTGCCTCGATGAAAGCCTTGTCTGTCACGGCGACTTCCGCGGGATTGATGCCATGGAGCATGCTGAGCTCTTCATCGGCATTGTCCACGGCTATCACCTTGTCAACGAACCAGCCGTTGCCGAGGGCGTTGGGATTCGCCAGCGGCAGTGCCGAGCCGTCCGACAGAGGGAATATGATATAGCGGGTGTTGAGCATGTCCAGCACGGGCAGCTTTTCAACCGGGATGGCACCCAGGTCGCCGCCAGTCTTGCCTGCCTCTTCGTAAAGGTCCAGAATCTCCGGAGAGATATGCTCTTCAATCATTTCCTGATAGCGGCGGAGCTTCACGGCGCTGTACCCGCCGATGCTCTTGTGCCAGTATGAAGTGGTGTTGTCGTTGAATACGTTTACCGACAGGTTGAGGACGCGGTAATCCGGATCGTCGTCCATCAGGATAGCCTCGTCAGCAGGCGATTTCTCGGCCACTTTGTTCAGAGCCTTGGGGGT